>NZ_JAWJBT010000016.1:0-116093 GCF_046536035.1 Halomonas sp. SIMBA_159 | reverse complement strand
CCGGTATCAGAGAGTCACTGATACCGGAATATCGCATTGTCAGTTCATTGATGAAACTCTTAACTGACTGGCATTACGCCTTTGGCGGGCCTTTATTTATTCAGCGCTGTTTAGGCAGCACGAATGTTGGAAGCCTGAAGGCCTTTTTTACCCTGAGTCACCTCAAAGCTGACTTTTTGACCATCTTGCAGGGTCTTAAAACCTTCAGCTTGAATTTCGGAAAAGTGGGCAAAGAGATCGTCACCGCCATCATCGGGAGAGATGAAGCCGTAACCTTTGGTGTCGTTGAACCACTTGACAGTACCAGTTGCCATCGTTCATATCCTTAACATGCTTAATGATTGGGCAGGTGGCTGAGTGCCTACCCGCCAAATTCACATTAGAAGCAAATAGCCAACTCGTCCAGTGACGTAGTTAAGATTCTTTATACCTCAGCGAGCCCTGCCCATGATGGAACTCAACCTTATCGATGCACAGTTTATTCCCTTCTTGGTGGCCATTACGCTGCTATCGATAAGCCCTGGCGTGGACACACTGTTAGTGATCCGTAACACGGCGCGGGGTGGGATACGCGATGGAGTAGCCACGAGTGTGGCGATCTGCTGCGGCTTGTTCGTGCATGCCACTGTCTCGGCGCTGGGTATCTCATTTATTCTGCTGCAGTCGGCTTGGGCGTTTAATATGCTGAAGCTGGCAGGGGCGGCATATCTGATTTGGCTAGGCGTGACTAGCTTGCTAGCCGCCCGCCGAGGAACGCCACTGCCAGTGAAGGGCGTAATGAAAGAGACCCAGCCAGTGCCGCTCTGGCAGCCGATCAAAGAGGGGCTACTTTCGAATGTGCTCAACCCTAAAACCGTGATTTTCTATATGGCGTTTTTGCCGCAGTTTATTGCGCCCACCGACCCTGCGCTAATCAAATCCCTTTGGTTAGCAGGCGTGCACTTTGTGATTGCCAATATTTGGCAGATTAGTGTGGTGCTGATGGTGGGAGGCGCAAGTAAGTGGCTGGCAAGCGCGCGCTTTGCACAAACCTTAAATGCGGCCACGGGGGCGGTGTTGGTCGTGTTTGGTGTCCGTCTGGCGCTTGAGCAACGCCCGGTATAACCGGGCGTGGTTTAAGTGCGGATTGTATCAGCGGCGAACAAGCGCTCGGTCATAACGTATGGCTTGTTCGCTGTCATTCAGCAGCGATACACCTTCGCTGCTGCCACCATTGGCCAGGCTCTCAAAAATGACGCGGTAACTCAGCACTGCTTGAACGTAGTCGCGGGTTTCGCGAAACGGAATGCTTTCCACGAACAAATCAAACGACTCCATGCTGTTACTGCCTAGCCACTGGTCAACGCGTCCAGGTCCTGCGTTATAGGCTGCGGTGGCCGCTAAACGGTTGCCCTGGTAACGGTTGAGCTTATCGCGCAAATAAGTGCTACCTAAACGAATGTTTAGCTCAGGCTCCAGTACGCCGTAAGGCCCGGGGTCGTTAAGACCCAGCTGGCGGCTCACCTGCGCGGCAGTGCCAGGCATTAACTGCATTAAGCCTCGCGCACCTGCTGGGGAGAGGGCGACCGGGTTATAAGCGCTTTCTCGGCGGGTGATGGCCATCAGTAGGAAGGGGTCAACGCCGGTTTGGCTGCCCCACTGCATAAAGCTATCGCGATAAGCGGGGGGGAAGCGCCACTCAAGCGCGTCCCACATTTCGCCCGCAATCGTGGTTTGTACTAAGCGGGCGTGCCACTGCTGGTGGGCGGCGTAGTCGGCAAGCGCGCGGGCTTGCTGGGGCGTTCCTGTTTGGACGGCATGGAGCCATTCGCTGTTGGCTAACCCGTCTTCGCCAATACGCAGCAGCGCCTCGGTACGCTGCACTACGGGTAAGCGTGCGGTCTGTTCACGGGTCGCCTCATCGAAGTGATTGCGTTCGTGGTTAAGCCGGTAAGGCTGATTGATTTTATCGGCGGCGGCAAAGCCGTAGAAGCTACGGTCAGTGGCTGCCTGTTGGTAGCGGGCGATGGCCGCTTCACGGTTGCCAAGCTGTTCGTTGGCACGCCCCAGCCAGTACTGCCAGCGGCTGCTCTCTTGCTGGCTGGCAGGCATTTCAGCAATCCAGTGCACGACATCGGTCCACTGGCGGTCTGCTAGGGCGCGACGCACCCGCAGCTCTAGCACTCGCTCACTCTCTAAAGAGGGCAGGACACTATCGACCCAGCCCATTGTGCCGGGCACTTCCCGCACTAACGCGTAGAACGCCAACTCCTCTTCTATGGCTTGGCGGTCTTGAGAGGTTAGGTTTAAACCCGATGCTATTTGCTGCCAAGCGGCAAAGGCGGCGGGGGTATCCTCCCTTGTGAAACGTTGCATGGCCGCCTGATAAAAAGCGGCAGTGGCAGCGCACTCTGGGCCTAAGCACGCTGGTGCAGAGGTGATATTGCTCGGGTTAGCGTTAACCCTCTCTACCGTATCCAACGCGGTTTGCCATTGGCCGCTTAGCAGCCCGCCTAAATAGCTGCTTAGGCGCGTCTCACCCGCCTGCCAAGCCAGCATCTTACGCTCCCAGATGGCCGTGGCGTTGATAGTGCCATCGGCACGAAGGCGGTTAAACAGCGTGTCGCAGGCATCAGGCTGGGAACTGCCCACCCGCCACAGTGCTAAGCCCGCACTGCGTGATTGTTCTGGCTCGCGGTCGAGGAGCGCAGTGTAGTAGTAGCACTGGCGCGCTGTGCCAGAAGGCTCGCCATCGGCAACGGTGAGTAGATCGCCGTAGCGTCCTGCATAGCCATAGTTGGCAATGGCTTGGCCGCGCATCCACTCTGAGAGGGGGGAGTCGGCGTGCTGGTCAATAAATTGAAGCACCTGGCTGGCTGCGACGTTGGGGAGCTGGTTGCGTAAACGGTGATACTCCACGTAGCCGCTGAGAATATGCCCTTCAATGGCGCGTTCGTCGATTTGCTGCCACTGCTGTTGGCGTGCGGCTTCAAGTGCATCACGCATGGCGTCATCGGAGGCCGCCCACGCTCCTGCGGGTAAGCCGATAATAACCGCTGCGCACAGGGTGCGAAGGGTAGAACGAAATGGCGTAGCCGGCATGGCACTCCCTCTTGCTCGCTGGTAGGGTCAAAGACGCAATAGTGAACTATACGGACAAGTGAACTATGCGGACAAATAGTGTTCAGACAATCGTGACACTTGGAGGATTCAATTACGATGGCACGATTATCCACTTGGTGGTTATTTCGTCGACTGAAAACGCGCGCTTGGGCGATTAAGCGTATTGCCCGTGCGCTGAAACTCTTTTTACCCATGACCCGAGATGTGCTGCGGGGCAACTTTAGGCCTATTCCTTGGTCAGCGTTCGGCACTATGGCGTTGGCCTTAGCGTATTTGGTGATGCCGTTTGATTTAATTCCAGACTATCTGGTACTGCTTGGCGTCGTTGATGATGTATTGATTGTGGGCTGGTTGCTCAATCGTGTCGATGCACAGCTGGCCGACTACCGCGCCTGGAAATATGCTGCTGAGTCAAACGCCGCTTCTTCGCATACACCTTCTTGAAATCCCTTCGCTTATCCCCATATTGAGTTCACCACCTTTTCCGCCCCTGCCGAAGGGCAGGGGCGCTAAGCACACGTGATCAATGAGGGCTAAGCGCATGACGACTGCGACCCACGAAGAAACTCTTGGCTTTCAAACGGAAGTTAAGCAGCTCCTGAACCTGATGATCCACTCCCTGTACTCCAACCGGGAGATTTTCTTACGCGAGTTGATTTCCAACGCCGCGGATGCCTGCGACAAACTGCGCTATGCCGCACTCGACAACGATGCCTTGTACGAAGGCGATAGCGAGCTGCGTATCGAAATCGAACATGACCGCGATGCCAACACCATTACCCTGCGGGATAACGGCATTGGCATGAACCGGGAAGACGTCATCGCCAACCTGGGGACGATTGCGCGCTCCGGCACCGCAGAGTTCTTAAAGCAGCTCTCCGGCGAGCAGCAAAAAGACGCCAAGCTCATCGGCCAGTTCGGGGTTGGTTTCTATTCAGGCTTTATTGTGGCCGATGAAGTAGCCGTGCGTACCCGTAAAGCGGGCACCGCTGCTGCTGAAGGCGTTGAGTGGCGCTCTAAAGGCGAAGGCGAGTTTACTGTTGCTGATATCGAGCGTGAGGTGCATGGCACTGAAATCACGCTGCATCTGAAAGAGGATGCTAAAGAGTTTGCCGATGACTACCGCCTGCAAGGCTTAGTACGCAAGTACTCTGACCATATCGAAGTGCCCGTTTGCATGCCGAAGACAGAAACGGCGAAAGACGATGAAGGCAACGATATTGAAGGTAGCGAAGTCACCACCTGGGAAACGGTTAACGAAGCTACTGCGCTGTGGGCACGTCCGAAAAGTGAGGTAACGGATGACGAGTACAAAGCGTTTTATAAGCACGTCGCCCACGACTTCAGCGACCCGTTAACCTGGAGCCACAACAAGGTAGAGGGCAAGCTGGACTACACCAGCCTGCTGTATGTGCCAGGCCGCGCCCCGTTTGATATGTTTGAGCGTGACGGCTCTCGCGGTGTGAAATTGTATGTTCAACGCGTCTTTATTATGGACGATGCCGAACAGTTCCTGCCGCTCTACCTGCGCTTTATTAAAGGCGTGCTGGATACCCGCGATCTGTCGCTGAACGTTTCCCGCGAGTTGCTGCAGCAGGATCCCAAAGTCGACAAGATCAAAGGGGCGTTGACCAAGCGTGCGTTGGATATGCTTAAGAAGCTATCCAAAGAGAGCGAGCAGTACCAAACGTTCTGGAACACGTTTGGTAGCGTGCTGAAAGAGGGGCCGGGTGAAGATTTCGCCAACCGTGAAAAAGTAGCAGGACTGTTACGGTTTGCTTCCACCCACACCGATAGTGCGACGCAAGAGCACTCGCTGGCCGATTACATCGAGCGGATGAAAGAGGGCCAGAAGAAGATTTACTACGTGGTGGCGGATAGCTTCAACGCAGCGAAAAACAGCCCGCATCTGGAGATCTTCCGCAAGAAAGGCATTGAGGTGCTGCTGCTCTCTGACCGCATCGACGAGTGGCTGATGAGCCATTTGACCGAGTTTGACGGTAAGTCGTTTGCTGACGTGGCCAAGGGCGACTTGGATCTTGGCGATGTAGAAGACGAAGCTGAGAAGAAAGCTCAAGAAGAGACCGCGAAGGCGAAAGAAGCCCTAGTGAAGCGCGTTAAAGAAGCGCTGAGCGATGGCGTTCAAGAAGTGAAAATCACTCACCGTCTTACCGACTCGCCTGCCTGTGTCGTACTGCCGGAGCACGAGATGGGCTACCAGATGCGCCGCATTATGGAAGCCGCTGGTCAGAAAATGCCCGAAGTGAAGCCTATCCTTGAGCTGAACCCGGATCACGCGCTGGTCGCGCGCCTAGAGAGCAGCGAAGGCGATATGTTTGGCCAACTGGCGCATATCCTGTTGGATCAGGCGATCATTGCAGAGGGTGGGCAGCTGGATGACCCGGCGGCCTATGTGAAGCGTCTTAATAGCGTACTCACGGCCTAAGTACTGCCGGTGACGTAGACGCGGCCCGCTTGGCTTTCCAAGCGGGCCGCTTGTTTTTGGACGGTTAGTGATAAAGTAATCGCCCAACGTATGAGATTAACGATCAGGATATTGCCATGGCGGATGAACAGCAGATAAAAGTCGCGGTGCTGGGAGGCGGCAGCTTTGGTACCGCGCTTGCCAGTATTGCAGCAGATAACGGTGCCGCTGTGCGCCAGTGGATGCGTGACGAAGCGTTGGTGGCGCAAATTAATCAAGAGCATCGTAATGGACGTTACTTGCCTGATTACGCTATCAATCCAGCGGTCGTTGCCTCTTCTGATTTGGCAACGGCGCTGGCAGGCGCTGAGTTGGTGCTCATTGCTATTCCGTCCAAAGCTTTTCGCAGCGTTGTTCAAGCGGCGAAGCCTTGGCTGCGGCCTGAGCAAATTCTGGTCAGTACAACGAAGGGCATTGAGCAGGATAGCTTCATGCTCATGAGCCAAGTATTGGAGCAAGAAACCGGTTTCCCTCACATTGGTGTCATTGCCGGGCCTAACTTGGCGTCTGAAATTGCCGATAAGCAGCTGACCGCCACGGTGATTGCCAGCGCCGACGCCTTAACGCGCACACGAGTGCAACAGGCGCTAGGCTGCCGCTACTTTCGCGTTTATGCCAGTAACGACCGCCACGGCGTTGAGCTGGGGGGCGCGCTAAAAAATATTTATGCCATTGCCGCAGGGATGGCGGCGGCGTTAGGCATGGGTGAGAACACCCGGAGCATGCTGATGACCCGAGCACTGGCCGAGATGAGCCGTTTTGCCGTTGCCCAAGGGGCAAACCCGATGACGTTTTTGGGGTTGGCGGGAGTGGGCGATTTGATTGTGACCTGCTCTTCTAACCTGTCGCGCAACTACCGAGTCGGCTACGCGCTTGGAGAGGGGCGGAATTTAGAAGAAGCGGTGGAAGCCCTTGGGCAAGTGGCGGAAGGGGTTAATACGGTGAAGCTCGTGTGTGCTAAGGCTCGCGAGATGGGCGTTTACATGCCGTTAGCCGAAGGTTTAAACCGCGTGCTGTTTGACGGGGTGCCTGCCCAGGAGATGGCGCGTACGCTGATGATGGGCGAGCAGAGTAGCGATGTGGAGTTTATTCTGCCCCGCGAAGCGGTCCAGCAGGCGCATCGTGATCAAGCACAACAAGACTGAATACAATAACGCTAGGTAGATGATTAGCCAGAGGACGTTGGCATGCAAAGCAGTATGAAACGTGAAGCAGATAGTGAGATGAACCATGTGTTGATTATGCGCCACGGTGAAGCAGCACCTGGATTTCCTGACCATGCGCGGCCACTGACGTCTCGCGGAGAGCAGGAAGTGGAGGCGATGGCGCGCTGGCTGGCGCAGCGTGTCGAGCAAGGTGAGCTTACGTTGCCAACGTTGTATGCGAGCCCCTATGTGCGTGCTCAGCAGACCGCCCAGCGCATTAGCGATGCGCTGGGCGCACCACTGCAAACCCTATCGTTCATTACCCCAGAGGATATAGCGGCGGATGTTAGCGAGTGGTTGATACATCACAATGATGAAGCACCGATTATGCTGGTCAGCCATATGCCGCTAGTGGGTGATTTGGCGGGTTTGCTGGTTGAGGGGGCGCCAAGCCAGGGGTTGGGGTTTCCTACGGCGGCGATTGCCGAACTTGAAGCGGACGTGTGGGCAGCGGGCTGCGCACAGCTAAAGCGTTTTACCCAGCCCAGCCAGCTGGTTTAACGGCATAAAAAAAGCGGCTGCCGAAGCAGCCGCTCTTCACACGATGATGCACTGGCTATTTATAGCAGGGCCTCTTATAGCAGGGCCTTTTATAGCAAGTCCTCTTACAGCAGGGCATCCAGCTTCTCTTTCAGCACACCGTTTACCTGCTGTGGGTTAGCGGTGCCGCGGGATGCTTTCATCACTTGGCCCACGAAGTAGCCAATCATCTTGCCGCGCTTTTCAGGCTCAGAGTCACGGTACTGCGCTACCTGGGCTGGGCTCTCTGCGATGACCTGATCGATCATCGCTTCAATCGCGCCAGTGTCGGTCACCTGCTTTAAGCCTTTGGCTTCGATAACGGCATCCGCGCTCTCGCCCTGGCCATTCCATAGCGCTTGGAACACCTGCTTAGCGGCTTTACCGTTAATGGTGTCATCCAGCACGCGACTGATGAGTTCGCCAAGCTGTTGGGCTGACACGGGGCTATTTTGAATGCTGAGATTCTCGCGGTTCAGCGCGCCGGAAAGCTCGCCCTGTACCCAGTTGGCCGCCTGCTTGGCGTCGCCACATACCCGGTGTACTTCCTCGAAAAACTCCGCCATTTCACGGCTGGCCGATAGCACATTAGCGTCGTAAGCCGACAGCCCCAGCTCATTCTGGAAGCGAGCGCGTTTATCGGCGGGCAGCTCCGGCAGTTGGCTGCGCAGGTGGTCTAAGTAGGCTTGATCCAGCACCACCGGTAGCAGGTCGGGGCAGGGGAAGTAACGGTAGTCGTTGGCTTCTTCCTTGGTGCGCATGCTGCGGGTTTCGTCGCGCTCTGGATCAAACAGGCGGGTTTCTTGAACCACTTTACCGCCGTCTTCAATCAGCTCAATCTGACGCTCGACTTCAAACGCAATGGCGCGCTCCACAAAGCGGAACGAGTTAACGTTTTTAATTTCGGCGCGAGTGCCAAATGCCTCTTGCCCTTTAGGGCGTACTGACACGTTGACGTCGCAGCGCATCGAGCCTTCGGCCATGTTGCCGTCGGAAATGCCCAGATAGGTGACGATGGAGTGGATCGCTTTGAGATAGGCGGCCGCTTCTTTCGCGCTGCGCATATCTGGCTCAGAAACGATCTCTAACAGCGGCGTGCCTGCCCGGTTCAAGTCAATGCCGGTCATGCCCTGGAAATCTTCGTGCAGCGACTTGCCTGCGTCCTCTTCCAGATGGGCGTGGTGGATGCGAATCCGTTTGGTGGTGTCGTCATCCAAGGTAATCTCAACGTCACCAGCACCCACAATGGGGTGGTACATCTGGCTGGTTTGGTAACCCTTGGGAAGATCCGGGTAGAAGTAGTTTTTACGATCAAAGATCGAGACTTCAGGAATCTCAGCATGGACGGCCAAGCCAAACTGAACCGCCATGGCCACGGCCTGCTCATTAAGTACCGGCAGGACGCCCGGCAGGCCCAAATCAACGGCACAGGCCTGGGTATTTGGTTCGGCGCCAAACGCGGTGGAGGCACCGGAAAAAATTTTAGAGCGCGTTGCGAGCTGAACGTGAACTTCCAGCCCAATCACGGTTTCCCATTGCATTAGGCGTTCTCCTCGGCAAAGGCAGGCAGTTGAAGGTGCCAGTCGGTGGCTTGCTGGAACTGGTGCGCGACGTTGAGCAGCTGCGCTTCTGCAAAGTGAGTGCCCAAAATCTGTAAGCCTACCGGACGGCCGCCTGCAAAACCTGCGGGAACGCTGATGCCAGGAATACCCGCCAGGTTAACCGCAATGGTGTAGATATCCTGCAGGTACATGGAAACCGGGTCTTTCTTCGCGCCGAGGTCAAAGGCCGGCGTGGGAGAGGCGGGGCCCATCAGTACATCGACATCCTCAAAGGCGTCGAGGAAATCTTGACGAATCAGGCGGCGCACTTTCTGCGCTTTGGTGTAATAAGCGTCGAAGAAGCCTTCCGATAGCGTATGCGTGCCAATCAGAATACGGCGCTTCACCTCTTCACCGAAGCCTTCCGCTCGCGAACGAGTGTAGAGGTCGATCAAGTCTGCAGGAGCATCGCAACGATGGCCAAAGCGCACGCCGTCGTAGCGCGACAGGTTAGAGGAAGCCTCGGCAGGGGCGATGACGTAATAAGCGGGAATCGCGTAGTGCGTATGCGGCAGGCTCACTTCGCGCACCGTGGCACCCAGCGACTCATAGACTTTCACCGCGTCATGCACGGCTTTTTCTACTTCCGGGTCTAAACCGTCGCCAAAGTACTCTTTCGGCAGGCCGATTTTAAGCCCGGAGAGCGGCGCGTTCAGGGTCTCGGTGTAGTCCGGTACGCCACGGGCGACGCTAGTGGAGTCGCGAACATCGTGACCGGCAATCACATTCAGCAGGTGCGCACAATCTTCAGCGGTGCGCGCCATGGGGCCTGCCTGGTCCAGGCTTGAAGCGTAAGCAATGATGCCGTAGCGAGAAACGCGCCCGTAGGTGGGCTTTAGGCCGGTAATGCCGCAGAACGCCGCTGGCTGGCGAATGGAGCCGCCGGTGTCGGTGCCCATCGCCGCAGGCACAAGCCCCGCTGCCACTGCCGCTGCGCTGCCGCCGGAGCTACCGCCAGGAACGGCGGAGAGGTCCCACGGGTTTTTAACCGCGCCGTAATGGCTGTTTTCATTGGAGGAGCCCATGGCGAACTCGTCCATATTAGTTTTGCCTAGGCTAATGGTGCCAGCGGCGCGCAGTTTTTCCACCACAGTAGCGTTATAGGGCGCGATAAAATTATCGAGCATCTTTGAGCCACAGCTGGTTTTAACGCCTTGGGTACAAAAAATATCTTTGAGGGCGAGCGGAATGCCGGTGAGTTTGCCCGCTTTGCCGTCGGCACGGGCCTTATCGGCCGCTTCCGCTTCGCTGAGGGCCTGTTCAGCGGTCACTGTAATAAAGCTATTGAGCGAGCCATCGGCTTTCTCAATGCGCTGTAAAAAATGGGAAGTCAGCTCTCGGCTAGAGAGTTCACCGCTTTTTAAAGCGGCGGCGAGCTGCGTTACGGTTTTATCATGCATAACCCAGAAGCTCCGTTCAGGGGCGATTAAAAGAAGCAGAAACGAGCGGTGCGATGGAGTTATTCAACCACGCGTGGCACCAAATAAAGGCCGTTTTCCACTGCCGGAGCACAGCGCTGGAAAGCGTCGCGCTGGTTCGTTTCCGTGACTTCATCGGCACGTAGGCGCTGGGTAGCGTCTAGGGGGTGGGCAAGCGGGGCAACGCCGTCGGTGTCCAGGCTTTGTAGCTGGTCGACCATGTCCAGGATGCGGCTTAGATCGTCGACAAAGCCACTGGCTTGGTCATCGCTAACGGCGAGTCGGGCCAAGTGTGCGGCCCGGCGCACATGAGATTCTTCAAGCGCCATGATCGAGGTTTCCTCGCAAACGTGATGGAACATATTCCGCTTTCAGCGGTATACATACAGTCATCTTAAATTCGTCTTGTGGAGCAGACGTGGAAAATAGCCGCAAAAGGTACCACATAATGCCCCCTTCAGGCACTATCAGGCGCGACTCGTGCTTGCTGCCAAGGGGTTGCGGTGATACCGTTTGCATCCGCACAGGGTTCCCGGTCTGCACTAGGTAACAACATCCATGTTCAAACGTTTGAGGGGGCTGTTTTCCAGCGATCTGTCGATCGACTTGGGTACGGCCAACACACTGATTTATGTACGCGGTCGTGGCATCGTGCTCGATGAACCGTCCGTGGTCGCCATTCGTCAATCTGGCAATATGCGCAGCGTGGCGTCGGTAGGTGCCGATGCTAAACGTATGCTCGGCCGCACGCCTGGTAACATTACGGCGATTCGCCCGATGAAAGATGGCGTGATTGCTGATTTCACCGTTACCGAGCAGATGCTTCAGCACTTTATTCGTAAAGTGCACCAAAGCACCTTCCTGACGCCGAGCCCACGGGTTCTGGTATGCGTACCGTGCATGTCCACCCAGGTGGAGCGTCGTGCGATTCGTGAGTCCGCTGAAGGGGCGGGTGCCCGTGAAGTGTTTCTGATCGAAGAGCCGATGGCGGCTGCGATTGGCGCAGGGCTGCCGGTCGAAGAGGCGCAAGGCTCCATGGTCGTGGATATCGGTGGTGGTACCACTGAAATTGCGATTATCTCGCTCAACGGCGTTGTTTACTCAGAATCTATCCGCGTAGGCGGTGACCGTTTTGATGAGGCGATCACCGCGTACGTGCGCCGCCACTATGGCAGCTTGATTGGTGAAGCGACCGCCGAGCGCATCAAAGAAGAGATTGGCTGTGCCTACCCCGGTGGCGAGCTGCGCGAAATTGACGTGCGTGGTCGCAACTTGGCAGAAGGCATTCCGCGTAGCTTCACGCTGAACTCTCACGAGATTCTCGAAGCGCTGCAGGAAACGCTCGGCTCTATTGTCGCCGCCGTTAAGAGCGCGCTTGAGCAGTCTCCGCCCGAATTAGCGTCCGATATCGCTGAGCGCGGCCTCGTGCTTACCGGCGGTGGCGCGCTGCTGCGTGACCTGGACAAGCTGATTGCTGAAGAGACAGGCTTGCCGGTCATCGTGGCTGAAGACCCGCTGACCTGCGTTGCGCGTGGTGGCGGTAAGGCGCTGGAAATGATTGACCAGCATACCTTTGAGTTACTGTCGAGCGACTAATCGCAGCGGTTTAACGCGGGGGATTGCCTATTAAACCGCTGTTCTCACACGGGCCGTTACCCGGTTACCGGCTGTTCTTCTGTGTGCTGGCGGCAAGCGCTTTGATGTTTGTCGACCATCGTTTTACTCGCATGGAAGACGTTCGCGCCCAGATGACCATGGTTGTTGCGCCCATACAGTGGGTGGTGAGTGTGCCTAGTGACTTACTGAATTGGGGCGCGCTTGCGCTCTCCGATCAGCAGGCGCTGGTGGACGAAAACCGCCGTTTGCGCGAACAAATCCTAACGCTTTCCCATCGTGGCCAGCGCCTTGCCAATCTAACGGCTGAGAACACTGAGCTTCGTAACCTGCTTAGTGCCGCTGAGCGCCGTGATATTCCCTATATCACGGCAGAGCTGCTTTCGCTGGATAACGACCCTTTTAGCCATCAGATGGTGGTGGGGCGTGGGCACCGCAACGGTGCCTATGTGGGCCAGCCGGTTATTGATGCCTCTGGTTTGGTAGGGCAAATCACAGCGGTCTCAGCGTACTCTAGCCGAGTGCTGCTGCTAGCCGATGCAAGTCATGCGCTACCGGTTCAGGTCAATCGTAATGGGCTGCGCTTTATTGTTCAGGGCACAGGGCGCTATGGCAGTGTGAACGTTCTTCATGTGCCTGACACCGCGGATATTCGAGAAGGTGACCTGCTAACGACCTCTGGGTTGGCCGGACGTTTTCCGCCTGGCTACCCCGTGGCGCGCGTCACTGAGGTGTATCACGACCCGGGCCAGCCGTTTGCACGGGTGGTGGCTGAGCCTTCAGCGCAGCTTCAGCGCTCGCGCCATTTTCTACTGCTCTTTCCGCCCCCTCGTGAAGAGTTAGATGCCTCTATTTGGGATGAGTCCATGGATATTTCTGCCGAAGCGCTACATGCTGCTCAGCGGCTTGGGCAGCAGCCAACTCCCCCAGTCGTGCAGGAGGAACGCTAATGGCGCGTGCGCCGATAGTGCCCCTGGCAGTCGTCTGGCTAAGTCTAATCTTTGCACTCTGTTTACAGGTGATGCCGCTAGCCGACGGCTGGCAGGTGTTTCGCCCAGAATGGATTGGGCTCATGCTCATCTATTGGTGCATGCGCGCCCCAGACCGCGTCGGGGTTTTCCATGGCTTTGTGTTTGGTCTACTGATGGATCTCATTGAGGGCACCGCACTGGGTCAGCATGCATTAATCTTATCGTTACTGGCGTTTTTAGCCGCCCTGGTATACCCAAGATTTCGCGCTTATTCGTTAGTGCAGCAGTCGGTGCTGGTTCTTGTGCTACTCGGCTTGGTGCAGTTGATTGAGCAGTGGCTGCGAACGCTAACAGGGGATTTCTCTATCCATCTCTCTTTCCTGATCCCTTCACTGGTCAGCGCGTTCTTATGGCCGTGGCTCTCTACTATGTTTAAAGCCATTGAGCGGCGGATTGCCAATGCGTGAACATGATGACGCGCCGATAAGGGGCGCTAAGCCAACGGTGACGCCCGCGCTGTGTTTGGCATCGGCGTCTCCAAGACGCCAGGCGCTGCTTGCCTCAATCGGCGTCCCTGTCTGTGTTATGCCTAGCGATATTGATGAAACGCCCCACGGCAATGAGTCGCCCCAGGCCTATGTTGAACGGCTAGCGGTGGCAAAAGCGCAAGCGGCGATGGGGAAAACTTCGCTTCCCGTGCTAGGGTCCGATACGGCAGTGGTCATTGATAACACGATCTTAGGCAAGCCTAATGATCAGCAGCATGCCGCTGATATGCTGAGCATGCTCTCAGGTCGCACCCATCAGGTACTGACGGCAGTAGCAGTAAGCGGGCCGCTGGGTATACTCTCCAGCTGTGTGACCACGAATGTCACCATGCGCGAGTTAACAGCAGAAGAGATCGCCTGCTATTGGTTGACGGGAGAGCCAGCCGATAAGGCGGGAGGCTATGCAATTCAAGGTTTAGCCGCCATCTTTATTGAACATATTCAGGGTAGCCACTCCGCTGTTGTTGGGCTGCCACTATTTGAAACAACGCACTTGCTACGCCAGCAAGGGGTTCCCGTTTGGGCGGGCCGTTATCCTTCGTAACCACCGACTCATCGCCTGCTGCGCTGGTAAGGAATAGGACATCCAACAAGGAATTTTGCATGAGTGGTGAAGTCCTCATAAATCTAACGCCCATGGAGACCCGCGTTGCGCTGGTGGAAAACGGCGTATTGCAAGAGGCGCTGATAGAGCGTTCTCGCAGGCGCGGTATCGTAGGCAATATCTACAAAGGCAAAGTAGTGCGCGTACTGCCTGGCATGCAGGCTGCTTTTGTTGATATTGGCTTAGAGCGCGCAGCGTTTATTCATGCCCACGAAGTTATGCCGCCTGGTACCTCCAACGATGAGCAGCAGACCATCGGGCAGCTTCTGCATGAAGGCCAGTCGCTCGTGGTGCAGGTCACCAAAGATCCTATCGGTACCAAGGGTGCGCGGCTCACGACGCATCTTTCTATTCCTTCTCGCTATTTAGTCTATATGCCCGACTCGCCTCATCACGGCGTGTCGCAGCGCATTGAAGATGAGCGCGAGCGTGAGCGTTTGAAAGCGCTGCTGGATAAAAGTATTGAGGAGCAGACTATTGATGTGACGGGCGGCTTTATCGTCCGCACGGCGGCTGAGGGAGTTGGCGACCAAGAGTTGGCCAGCGACATGTACTTCCTGCTGCGCATTTGGCGCAAGGTGAGCGAGCGCAAAATTACTGCCACGCCGCCTAGCGTGATTTATGACGACCTGCCGCTGTTCATGCGCACGCTTCGGGATGTGATGCGCGATGATATTGAAAAAGTGCGCATCGACTCCCGGGAAAACTTCGTCAAGCTTGTAGAGTTTGCTGAAGAGTTTATGCCCGATGCCGTTGACCGCATCGAGTACTACCCGGGTGAGCGCCCGATTTTTGATCTTTATAGCGTTGAAGACGAGATTCAAAAGGCGCTCGGGCGCAAGGTGCAGCTCAAGTCCGGTGGGTATCTCGTCATTGACCCTACTGAAGCGATGACGACCATCGATGTAAACACCGGTGGGTATGTGGGGCACCGCAACCTCGAAGAGACCATTTTTAAAACCAATTTAGAAGCCGCGACGGCGATTGCGCGTCAGCTTCGGCTGCGCAATTTGGGTGGCATCATCATCATTGATTTTATCGATATGATCGATGTGGAGCATCAGCGCCAGGTACTGCGGGTGCTCGAAAAAGCGCTAGAGCGTGACCACGCTAAAACCAAGTGTACCGGAGTTACCGAGCTGGGCTTGGTTCAGCTGACCCGCAAACGCACCCGTGAAAGTCTAGAGCAGACGCTGTGCGAAGCCTGCCCTACCTGTGGTGGGCGCGGCACGCTGAAAACGCCTGAAACTATATGCTATGAGATATTCCGTGAAATTTTGCGCGAAGAGCGGGCTTATAGCGCCGAGACGTACATGGTGTTGGCATCGCAGCCGGTGGTAGACCGTTTGCTAGACGAGGAGTCCGCTGCCGTTGCCGACCTCGAGACGTTTATCAATAAAACGATTCGTTTTCAGGTCGAGCAGCACTACTCCCAAGAGCAGTACGACATCGTACTGATGTAATGATGGACCCTCGCTCTCTTTTTCGCGGCTTTCTCATCACGTTAGCCGCTCTATTGGGTACGCTGGCAGTGCTGATGCTGGCGCTGCGGCTTTTCGCCAGTCAAGTGGATGCGCTGACCCCGCGATTTGAGGCGCTGTTAGAAGCGCGGGTTGGCGTGCCGGTCACCATTGACCGGGTGGTGCTTTCCCTAGAGCGCAGCGAGCTACATCTTCAGCTCGAGAATCTCCATGCAGAAACAGCGGATGATCAGGCCCTCATCGGGCTTGATCGCTTGTCGCTGCGTCTGGATATATGGTCAACGCTACGACATTTAGCACCGGTCTTTAGCGATGCGCGCATGTTCGGGCTCGAGTTTCATCTCTATCAACAGCCTGATACGACCTGGGGCTGGCCTGCTCCGGCTAAGCTGCCGCTTGGCGTGGCTCCTCAACCAGAGGTGAGCCTTGAGTCACTGGACGCTTGGGCAGGCCTACTGCTGCGTCAGCGGCTTTGGGTGGATGATAGCCGCGTTATGTTGCATGGTCAGCAGCAAACGGTGATGTTGCATGCACCTTCATTGCTGTTAAATGGCGATCAGCGCCGCACACGGTTAGAGGGGGCGCTCAACATTGTTGAGAGGCCCGATACGCTGGAGTCTGAACTTCCCGCAATGACCATGCGCGCGGAAATGCAGCCCGGCCAACAAGGCTTCAGCGATTTTTCTGCCGCGCTACAGCTCGATATGCAGTTAGATCATCTAGTGGTTCTGGCGGCACTGCTTCGCCCCGATCAAATGCCCTTCCTGGAGCAGGTAGGCGGGCAGGTTCAGCTTTGGGGGCGCTGGCAACAAGGCGCGCTGGCGGATGCGCGACTGGATATCGATGTGCCCGAGCTAACTCTGCGTAAAGACGTAGAGTATGCCGTTTTGCGCAATATACATGCCAGCGGGCAGTGGTTGCGTAACGGTGAAGGCGGTGAGGCTTGGCTGAGTGGCAATGCAGAAACCGTCGAGTGGGCACAACCCGAGGGCATCAGCGATGGTCCGGCTCTCCCGCGTCACTGGTATCTATCCCACCAACCAGGGCAGTGGGAGCTGCGAACCAGCGCGTTCGAACTCTCCTCCTTGGCGGCGTGGCGCGAGTATGCACTGCTGCCGGAATCCCTAACGCGAGTACTGCAAACGCTCTCACCCCGTGGGCAGGTGCAAGGCTTACGCCTTGGGCAGCGAGACGGGCGCTGGGGAGTCGATGCGGCGCTCACCAACGTTGCCGTGCTGCCTTGGCAGCAAGCCCCTGGCGGCGGCCCCCTGGATGCCTGGGTGCAAGCCCGAGATCTCCGTGGTCGCGTGACGTTTAACAGCGCGGGTGACAGCACGCTCTATTTTCCTGAACTGTTTGAAGTGCCGATGCAGCTTCGTCATGCCGAAGGCGTGGTGGAGTGGGTTTACGATGGCCCCAACACCATGATTAGTGGTCGCGACCTGAACGTTGATTGGGATGGCGCTAAGGTGAGTGGTGGATTTGGTCTTATCGCCGGGCAGCAAAACGGCCAGTTTGGCTTGGATATCGCGTTTGCCGATGTGGATGCACTCTCCCGCCCGCTCTCTCAGTGGCTGCCGATGAAGGCATTTGACCCAGCGCTTAGAGAGTGGCTGGAAAATGATATCGGTGGTGTGGTGCCTCAAGGGTCGTTGAAACTAAGCCAGCCCTTGGGGCCTGCAGCCTCTGCGGAACAGCTATCGGCCACGCTGGCGCTGGAGATTGCCCAAGGCCACCTGCCGATTGCACCACAGTGGCCGCGCTTGGAGGAAGTAGCGGGCCGCCTGTTGTGGAAGGGCGGCGTGCTTCAAGCGGAGGTGGAGCGTGCCCAAAGTCAGGGTGTGGAAGTCTCTCAGGGGGCGATCCGCATGGAGGCAGAGCAGCCGCTGCAGCTGTCGGGCCGCTTGCAGAGCGATGGTGCGTCACTGCTATCGTTTGTTCAGGCCATACCAGAGATCGGCATGCTTCCGCTTAGCGACCTCTCAGTTGATGGCAGTATCGACGGAGATATTGCCCTTGTGCTGCCGCTGGAGAATCTTGAAGCGTTCCAGTTAGAGATCAATGCACGGCCAGCTCTATCCAATGTTGAGTATGCGTCTCTCCCTATTGGCCTGCGTCGCGTAGGCGGTGCGCTCAATTGGCAGCAGGCAGGGGGAGAGCATGCGCTGTTAGGGGTGTTGGTAGGGCAGTGGTTAGGCGGTGATATTCGGGCGGAGCTGCTGGCCGATGAGCGCATTGCTCTGCAGGGTGACGTAGATACTTCTGCGCTGTGGTCACTGGTAGAGCTGCCCGTTGAGCAGGCGCGCCAAGTGATCAGTGGTCGTACCCAGTGGCAAGGGGAGGTCTCACTTGCAGCTAACCCAACGTTAACGCTTGAGAGCCGCCTGCTGGGCATCACCAGTGCGCTGCCTGAACCCTTCGCTAAAACAGGCGACCAGCCATGGCCATGGCAATTAAGCGCAGAGCTTGAAAGCGGACGAGTGTCTACCCAGCTCGCAGATAAGGCCGCCGCGAGATTTCAGAGGCTCGATGACGGTAATCTCGCCATGGAGGCAGTGCTCGGCAATGCAGTGCAACGCCCCAATTGGACCAGTCAGCCTGGTTGGCGCTTAGAGGCTGGAGTAGAAACCTTAGACCCCATGGCGTGGCATGCTGCGCTATCACCGTTGATGTCAGAAGGTGCATCGGTGTCGGCGGGTGATGGTGAAAGCACGCCGCTAGACATTTCACTGCGCACCGACTGCTTACGATTTCGAGACGAGTGCTTTGGCGCCTTTAGCGCCTCTGGCGCGCTATCTGGCCAGCGTGCAGCGCTTGAGCTTGAGGGTGATATGCTGTCAGGGCGCGTCGATTACCAACCGACCAGCGAGCGGCCGCTGGATATCGCGATTCGCACGTTGGTGCTGGACCGCTTGTTGGATCTGCCTGCCAAACAGCACGATGCCACGGCCGCAGCTCCAGACTCCTGGGTAGATGCCATAGAAACGCAGCATGCACCCGCGGTGGCGATACCTGGCTGGCTCGCAGAGTTGCCTAACGGCAGGCTGCGCCTAGCGGATATGAGCGTTGGCGGAACCCGCTTTGGCCCATTAACGGCTTACTGGCAAACCGATGATCGCCGCTTTTCACTTTCGCCCGTTGGCTTAACCCTTGGGCAGCTCTCTTTACGGGGCGAACTTATCTGGGAAGGCAATGCTGTCAATAGCCGTACTCAAGCAGATATCTCTATTCAAGGCGGAGATGTGGGA
Source organism: Halomonas sp. SIMBA_159 (assembly GCF_046536035.1). Classification (NCBI taxonomy): domain Bacteria; kingdom Pseudomonadati; phylum Pseudomonadota; class Gammaproteobacteria; order Oceanospirillales; family Halomonadaceae; genus Halomonas; species Halomonas sp. SIMBA_159. The sequence continues at coordinate 97,297 of NZ_JAWJBT010000016.1, read as the reverse complement.
ACGGCGCTGGAGCGGCTTAATCAGCCGGTCGCTATGCGCAGCCGAACGACCGACCTGACGGCGCAATTAACCTGGCCCGGCGCACCCTGGCAGATGGAGCTAAGTCGAGCCGGCGGCGAGATGAGTGCGGACATTCGCGATGGCCGGTTTGTAACGCTTGAGTCGACGCCAGCCCGTTTAGTGGGGCTGCTCAACTTTGATAACATCTTGCGTCGCCTGCGGTTTGATTTTTCGGACTTAACCGGTCAGGGTACTGCCTTTGATCGAGTACACGGTACTGCCGATGTGGCACAAGGACAGCTACTGTTACGTGGCCCCCTACAAATTGACGCACCCGCTACCACGCTGACCTTAACGGGAAGTGTTAACCTCTTACAGCGTGAACTTGACCAGCGTCTAGGCGTCACACTGCCTGTTAGCCAAAGTTTACCCCTTGCAGCTATTGCTGTTGGTGCTCCCATTGTCGGAGGCGCGCTGTTTATTGCTGACCAGCTTTTCGGCGATGCGCTGGATCAAGCGACCACTATTTATTATCGCGTGCGAGGCCCTTGGACCTCGCCGCAAGTGACTTTAGAAGGCCCCCAATGACCGCACATAAAAGCGATATAGAGTCTGCTGTTTCCATTTTGCTAACGCCAGGTGGCCTCGATTTGAACGCTCTGGATGCTGGCCTTGGCTATGCCATGGGAGCGGGGGTTGATTATGCTGACCTGTATTTTCAGCGCACCTGGCAAGAGGGCTGGGTGCTGGAAGATGGCGAAGTTAAAGAGGCCAGCTATAACATTGATGGCGGCGTTGGCGTGCGCTCGCTGGCCGGTGAAAAAACCGGGTTTGCGTACTCTAACCAAATTACGGCCGACGCGCTGATGGATACCGGCCGTACCGCCTCTGGCATTGTGCGTAGCGGCAAACAGTTGCCGGGGCAGAAAGTAATGCCAGTTAGCGCGGCGTCCTACTATGCAGGTATCGACCCACTGGCGGGTCTTTCGGCAGAAGACAAAGTCGCCATGCTCAAAGAGGCGGATCGCGTAGCTAGAGCGGCCGACCCCAGTATTAGTCAGGTCAGTGCGTCCCTGTCGGGCACCTACGAAGTGGTCCTGGTACGCGCCAGTGACGGCACCTTAGCAGCGGATATTCGTCCTCTGGTGCGTTTTAACGTGAGCGTGATTGCGGCCAAAAATGGACGTCGTGAGCGTGGCAGCGCTGGCGGTGGCGGGCGTTACTCGATGTCGCGTCTGCGTGATGAGGGCGTTGCCGAACGCTATGCGAAAGAGGCGGTGCGCCAAGCACTGGTCAATCTTGAAGCCATTGATGCGCCGGCAGGGCAGATGCCCGTTGTGTTGGGCGCTGGCTGGCCGGGGATTTTGCTGCATGAAGCGGTAGGTCATGGCTTGGAAGGTGATTTTAACCGTAAAGGCAGCTCCGCCTTTGCGGGTCGTATGGGGCAGCGCGTGGCGGCGAAGGGCGTTACGGTGGTCGATGATGCCACAGTGGCGGATAGCCGCGGTGCGTTGAGTATCGATGACGAAGGTACTCCTGGACAGTACACGCCATTGATTGAAGACGGCATTTTAACGGGCTATATGCAGGATAAGCTCAACGCCCGCTTGATGAAGATGGCGCCTACCGGCAACGCCCGCCGCGAGTCGTTCGCTCATCTGCCGATGCCGCGTATGACCAATACGGTAATGTTGGCTGGCCAAGATGATCCTGCCGACATTATTAAAAGCGTGAAACGCGGCATTTACGCCGTGAGTTTTGGCGGTGGGCAGGTGGATATTACCTCGGGCAAGTTCGTGTTTTCGGCCAGCGAAGCCTACATGATTGAAGACGGTAAAATCACCGCGCCAGTGAAAGGTGCAACGCTGATTGGTAACGGGCCTGAGGCCATGGGTCGCGTGTCGATGATTGGCCACGATATGGAAATGGATACGGGGATCGGTGTGTGCGGCAAAGAGGGGCAGGGCGTACCGGTGGGGGTTGGCCAGCCCACCCTGAAATTGGATGAGCTAACCGTGGGTGGCACGCAGTCGTCTTGAGGCTGTGATCTACAGTGCTAGCGTGTCGCGCAGGTGTTTAAACAGCTTGCGCGAGCTCGTTGGAGGCTTACCCTGTTCGCGTTCTTTACGGGCATTGCGCACTAGCTGGCGCAGTGCCTGGCGGTCTGCGTTGGGGTAGTCGGCCATAAACAGGTCTACGCCGTCATCGCCTTCATCGACCATGCGGTCGCGCCATTTTTCCAGGCGGTGAAACGCGTGATCGAGCTGCTCTTTCTCTTGTTCGATGGCATCAAAAACGCCCTGAATGGCCGTTAGATCCTCTTTGCGGATCAGTTTGCCAACGTATTGCATATGGCGACGACGGCCTTCGTGAGAGCGAATGCGCGAGGTCTCTTCAATGGCTCGCAGCATATCGTCTGAGAGAGGGAAGCGCGCTCGTTCAGCGGGCCTCATGGCAATTAAGGTTTCGCCAAGCGCTTGAAGAGCATGCATTTCACGCTTTAGCTGAGATTTACTCGGGCGCTCTTCTTGTTCATCGATATCGATAGGCTCGGGGCGTTGCTTCGGCATATAAGAACTCACAGATTAGATTCGTTTGCAGCATTATATCAGGCTGCGACCATAACATTGATTCGCCAATGCGATTCAGGCGAAAAGGAGGCCATATGGCACAGGCATTTGATGCATCGGCGCAGCAAGCGCTGCTGACAAAGCGCGCTGAAGAGGCGCTTGCCCTAGCAAAGCAGCTGGGGGCGGATGCCGCTGAAGTAGGCGCCAGTGTGGACCAGGGCATGGGAGTCAGCGTCCGTTTGGGAGAGGTGGAAACCGTTGAACTATCCCGTGACCAAGGCATTGCAGTCACTCTGTATGTGGGAAAACGCAAAGGTAGCGCTTCCTCTACCGATGCCAGCAGCGCCTCCATTCGGGCCACGGTTGAAAAAGCGCTCTCGATTGCACGTTATACCGGTGAAGACCCCACGGCTGGCCTTGCTGATGCAGGGCTGATGGCTACCGAGTTGCCAGACCTTAAAGTGCATTACCCCTGGGCGCTCTCCACTGACGAAGCCATTGATCTAGCGCTGCGCTGCGAGCAGGCGGGCCGTGAGGTGGCGGGTATTCATCAGTCGGAAGGCGCTTCTTTGTCTAGCGGTGAGGGCGTGCGTGTCTATGCCAACAGCCACGGGTTCTTAGGGACGCAGAAAGGCAGCAGTCACTCGCTCTCCTGCATGCTGATTGCTCAAGACGACAAAGGGATGCAGCGGGATTATGACTACACCTCGGCGCGCAACCCTCAGCACCTGCGTGAACCCGATGCGGTAGGCCGCGAAGCGGCAGCGAGAACGCTGCGTCGGCTGGGGGCGCAGAAGCCTCCAACAGGTACTTTTCCGGTGCTATTCGACCCTACGCTTGCCAGCGGTTTAGTCGGCCATTTGATGGGCGCGCTGGCGGGTGGTGCGCTCTACCGAGAAGCGTCATTTTTATGTGACCGCTTGGGTAGCCCGCTATTTCCTGAGTGGTTTGGGCTTGAAGAGCGCCCAATGGAAATAGGCGCGACGGCCAGTTCACCGTTTGATGCAGAAGGGGTGCAGACGCGCAATAACCGCTTTATTGATCAAGGCCAAGTGGCGAGCTATATGCTCTCTGCCTACAGCGCACGCCGCTTGGGTATGCAGACCACCGGTAATGCAGGGGGCGCGCGTAACTTGCGGCTGCTCGCGCCGTTAACGCCTCGGGCTGAATTGTTGAAGCAGATGGGGCGTGGTATTTGGGTGACTGAGCTGATGGGGCAAGGCGTAAACGGTGTCACCGGTGATTACTCCCGCGGTGCGGCAGGGTTCTGGGTGGAAAATGGCGAGGTTCAGTACCCCATTGAAGAGTTCACGATTGCCAGTAACCTAAACAAAATGTTCGCGGGGCTCTCGGGCGTAGGCGATGACACCGATACCCGTGGCAGTATTCACACGGGCAGCTGGCTTATTGATGCGATGACAGTGGCGGGTAGTTAATACGGCTGGCCTGGCTTACTGGTTTTCGTCAAATCGAGCGTCGAACAGGGCTTCAATCGCATCAAGCGCCTGTTCGGCGTCGTCTCCTTCCGCAGCGACGACCAGCTCAGTACCGCAGGGAGCCGCCAGCATTAGCAGTGACATAATGTTGGCGGCGTCGGCTTTCTGCTGCTGCTTGTAAACGACAATGTTCGCAGAAAATTGCTGGCCACATTTCACCAGTTTGGTGGCCGCGCGGGCATGAAGGCCACGCTGGTTGGTAAGGGTTAACGTTCTTTCGGGCACTCTGGTTCCTTTTTGCCGAGTGGGTCTTGATACTTGAGTCTTGCTCTGGGGTCTAATAACTCAGTGCGTACTGGCGGCGCACGGCTTTGCAGGCTCTTCGCTTAATGTGTACTGTAGGCCAAGCTCGCGGTGCCTTAATTGAACCTCTCCCGTTTGCTTAACAAGCTTTTGGGCGAGTTGTTCAACCATGTATACAGAGCGGTGCTGGCCGCCTGTGCAGCCAATCGCAACCGTCATATAGCTACGCTGACTATTTTGATAAGCGGGAAGCCATTTTTCCAGCCAGGCCTGAATATCATTCGACATCGCTTCGACGATTGGGTAGCCGCTTAAAAAGGCCACGATATTCGCGTCTCTCCCCGTATATTGGCGCAGGGTAGGATCCCAATAGGGGTTTGGCAGGCAGCGAACATCAAAGACTAAATCCGCATCCATCGGTACGCCGCGCTTATAGCCAAATGACTCAAACGTCAGGGTTAGCTGATCTTTGCGTTGGTGAGCGACTTGGTCAGTAATGCGGCGGCGCAGATCATGGACGGAGAGACGCGAGGTGTCGATCAGTAAATCGGCGAGATCGCGAATCTCATTGAGCGTCTCTTCCTCTTTATCGATGGCCTCTTCCAGGGTCATGTCGCTATCCCTTGTTAAGGGATGACGACGGCGAGTCGCGGAGTAGCGCTCTAACAAAATGCGCGCATCTGTGGTCAGGTAAATCACCTGAAACTGGATTTCTCGCTGACGTAGCTCTTCCAGCAGCGACGGCAGACGTTCAAGTGCCGTCGGCAGGTTGCGTGCATCGATACTGACCGCGATGCGAGTACGCTCACCCTGTTCGCGTAGCTCATCAATTAATGAGCCCAGTAGCATGGCGGGCAAGTTGTCGATAGCGTAATAGCCAAGATCCTCCAGCGCTTGTAAGGCGATAGATTTACCGGACCCAGAACGGCCGCTAATGATCACCAGTTGCATAGCGTTTCTCTTGGCTTTTAAACGTGGAAATAAGGTGTGGCTGCGCTGTATGAACCTGTTAAAACCTCAAGTGGCTTGCTCTCGGATTTTGGCGGTCATGAGTGCCAAAAGCTCTCTTTGGCTGGCGGCCTTGCGTAACTGCTGACGGGTATTGGCATCGTTCATAATGGTGGCCACTTGGCCCAGTAGAGCTAGATGAGTGTCATCTGCCTCTTCCGGTACCAGTAGAACGAAGACCAGATCCACCGGATCGCCATCAATGGCATCAAAATCGACCGGCTCGGCGAGCTTTAGAAAACCAGCGATAGGGGCATTGCAGTGTGGGCTGCGTGCGTGGGGGATAGCAACTCCGTTGCCTATCCCCGTACTGCCTAGGCGCTCGCGGCCAATCAGGCGACTGAACACTTCTTGGCTATCGAGGCTGGGTGTGTTTTGGGCGATAAAGGTGCTGAAGAACTCCAGCACCCGTTTTTTGCTGCCCCCGGGCACATCGTAAAGCACGCGCTCCGGGGGGAGGATGGTTTCCAACGTCATTGAGTTAACGCACGCCTGCGCCCTGGGCGCGAGCTTGTGCTTTTTCCTTATGTTTAACGAGTTGACGATCAATTTTGTCCGCTAGCGCATCAATGGCGGCATACATATCGTTATCAAGCGCTTCGGCGTGAAGGTCTGCCCCTGCGGCATGCAGCGTACAGGCTGCTTGCTGGCGCTCCTTCTCAACAGATAAGGTCACTTGCACCGTGGTGATGTTGTCATAGTGGCGTTCAACGCGTTCCAGCTTTTCGTTAACGTAGTCACGCAAGGCGTCAGTCAGTTCAACGTGATGACCAGTGATGTTTACTTGCATTGACGTGCTCCTTATCCATCGGGCTGTACTTCGATTGTAACCCTTTTTACGCTATTGCAAAGCCCCTGCGACGAGTTTGTATCAGCGTACCGTTTAACTAGCGTAAACGGCGGCGCTCACTCGACGAGGGAATGCCCATCGACTCGCGATATTTAGCCACGGTACGTCGCGCTACGCTAATGCCACCCTCTTCTAGCAAGGTGACCAAGCGGCTGTCGGAGAGCGGCTTGCCTGACGGCTCTTCCTGAATTAGCTTTTTGATGCGCGCACGAATGGCAGTGCTGGAGTGGCTGTCACCGCCATCTTGGCCGCTCACTTGGCTCGAAAAGAAGTACTTGAGTTCAAACACGCCCCGCGGCGTATGAATGAATTTCTGGGTAGTCACGCGGGAAATCGTCGACTCATGCATCTCAACGGCTTCGGCGATATCCGCCAGAATTAGCGGTTTCATAGCCTCTTCGCCATGCTCTAAAAAGCCAATTTGGCGCGCAATAATCTCGCGTCCAACGCGTAACAGCGTGTCGTTACGGCTGGAGAGACTTTTAATTAGCCAGCGTGCTTCTTGCAGGTGCTCTTTGAGGAACTGGTTGTCTTGGCTTTTATCGGCCCGTTTGATCAAGCTGGCGTAGTCGGGCTGTATGCGCAGGCGCGGCAGTGCTTCTGGATTGAGTTCTAAATGCCAACCTTCATGATCATGACGTACCACTAGATCAGGGGTGATGTAGCTGTCATCAGTGATGCCGTAGGCGCTGCCGGGGCGGGGGTCAAGGCTGCGAATTAAACGGATGACATCGTCAAGCTGTTCGTCATCCAGGCTCAGGCGGCGCTTGAGTAACCGCATATCGTCTTTACCCAGCGCTTCCAAAAACTGACGAACCAGCCGCTTGGCAGGCATCAGTAGAGGCGTATCTTCGGGTAGTGCGGCAAGCTGCAGCATTAGGCATTCGCGGAGGTCTCGGGCAAACACGCCGGTAGGTTCAAACTGCTGCAAGCGCAGTAGGGTGTTTTCCATTTCCCGCGGGCTTAAGCTGTCGTGGCCTTGGGCTTTTAGCCCTTCACGAATGTCGTTGAGCGGTTGAGTGAGATAGCCATTGGCATCTAGCGCATCAATCAGGCTTTCCGCGATTGAATATTCCCGTGGGCTGAAGTCGGTCATGGCCAGTTGCCATAGCAGGTGGCCGTGAAGGCTTTGCCCGGCGGCTTGGCGCTCAAAGTCAGGCCCCTCGCTGCTGCCTCCCAGGCTGCCCGTATCTTGGTAGGTATCCGACCAGTCGCTGTCCACAGAGAGTTCGTTGGGAATGCTTTCCGACCACTCGGCCTCTTGTGGCTCGCTGACCGCCTGCTCGCCAAACTCATCCTCTTGTTCGAGCATGGGATTGGCATCTAGCGCCTGCTGAATTTCTTGACGGAGGTCCAGCGTGGAGAGCTGTAGCAGAGCAATAGCCTGCTGCAGCTGAGGTGTCATGGTCAGCTGTGTACCGATGCGCAATTGGAGAGAAGCTTTCATGACCATCTGAGAACCACTCGTTAATCAGAAAGCTCCACCCTAGAGCGAGTTGTGGCTCGGTGCAAGTGCAATAAGCATGCCACTAAAAGAAAAGTTTGTGTAGGTCACGGTTTAAAGGCGGAAATCTGCCCCTAGGTAAACGTCTCGAACCTTCTGGTTATTGAGGATTTCCTGGGAGTTTCCACTGGCAATGATGTGTCCGTCGCCAACAATGTAAGCGATATCACAAATATCCAGCGTTTCACGCACGTTGTGGTCGGTGATCAATACACCGATATGTCGCTTCTTGAGTGCGCGAATGATGGTTTTAATTTCACCTACGGAAATAGGGTCAACCCCTGCAAAGGGCTCGTCCAGCAGAATAAAGGCAGGTTCTGTGGCTAAAGAGCGGGCAATTTCCACCCGGCGGCGTTCGCCACCCGACAGGCTCATGCCCAGGTTGTCGCGAATGTGGGTAATATGAAAATCTTCGAGCAGTGATTCAAGGCGTGCTTCCCTGGCGCTGCGGTCTAGCTCTTTGCGCGTCTCTAAAATGGCCATGATGTTATCGGCGACTGAGAGCTTGCGAAAAATAGAAGCTTCCTGGGGTAGGTAGCCAATTCCTGCTATTGCGCGCTCATGCATAGGCGCATGAGTAAGGTCCAGGTCGTCAATGCCGACGCTGCCCGCATCGGATTTGACGAGCCCTACAATCATGTAGAACGACGTGGTTTTGCCCGCTCCGTTAGGGCCCAGCAGCCCCACGACGCTGCCCTGAGTGATTTCCAGATTAATATCTTTCACGACCCGGCGGCGTTTGTAGCTCTTCGCCAAATGGTGGGCGTAGAGCGTTTTCACGGGTGCGAAATCTGTAGAGGTTGATGCTGCCACGTGGCCGCTCCCTATTGTTCGGGCTGAAGAGTCATGCGAATACGCTGGTTGTCGCTACCGCTCACCTCGGAGCGTGCTTGTACCACTTCCTGATCAATGAAGTACTCCAAGCGACCCCCTTGGAAACGATCACCCTGTTGGGTCAGCTCTGCCTGATCAATAAGCTCTACCCGGCGCTCAGCGACGTGATAAATGATTCGCCGAGCCCAGCCTTCCATCGGGGTGTCCTGGTCTTCTAGCTGGTTGCGCAAATAGGCGCGTTCGCCGGTGGCGATGGCTTGAGAGAGCTCGCCTGCATCATTGCGCTGGATCTCTACGCGCTCGCCACGCAGGTGCATTTCGCCCTGGCGGATATCGACGTTGCCGGAGTAGACCGCCGTGCCTGCCCGCTGGTCAAGGTCCAGCCGATCAGCTTCTACCTGAATAGGGGCTTGGCCTTGAGCCAGCGCAGCCGTGGTCAGCGGTAACGTTAAAGCAAAGAGTGCAGTGCGGATTGAGGCATTCATCGCGACTCCTAGGGGCATGAGTGGCTAAGGGGAACGAGTGGCAGGCGGATGAACGCCGCGCACATTGTTGGTCAAGCGGACTTGGCTGTCATCTAGCCACACATCCATTCGTGATGCTTCCATGCGCTGAGGCGGCTGCTGTAATAGCACGGGCGTATCACTCCAGGCATGGCGTGTAACGCCATCATAGTTTAATTGCTCGGTATCAAGCTGCCAGCCCTCTTCCGGTGCGAGCAGGCGTGCAGAGCCATTCAGCGTTAGCGCCTGTGTCTCTGTGTTTAAGGTCCCGGTATTCGAGGTGGCTAGCCACTCACGCTGTTCACTATCAAACAGCGTGGCGCGGGGAGACATCACGTCGGTCATGGCTGTTTGCGGGGTGTGCACCAGCCGTGGAGTGACCAAGGACTGTTGAATAGCACCTGATTCGCCAAATAGGGTAATTTCGGCGTTCTCTAATACGTGCCCAGGTTCTTGAGCACGCGCCTCCTGGTCAATCTCGCTCTCCTGGGGGCCACGGGGATCTAGCCAGACCAGGACGCCGCCTAAGGCGACGACCATCACCGTGATCCAAACCCGTTTTTTTACCCTAAAACCCATTATGAGTTCCCGTGTAGGTACGTATCGAGCACGGCATCCCAGTGCCCTTGAGAGGTTAACAGCGTATCGCAAATCTCGCGCACCGCGCCGTGGCCGCCAAGGCGTTCGGTGATCCAGTCGGCGTGGGTATGCATGTAATCTGGGGCGTTAGGCACCGTAATGCCGACTCCTGAGCGCTTGATAGGCGCAAGGTCGGGCAGGTCATCACCGCAATAAGCGACCTGCTCTAAGGTGATATCAAGACGCTGGCAGAGCGCACGAAGCGTGGTCAGCTTGTCCTCACAGCCTTGATGTACATGGCTAATGCCCAAGGCAGCAGCGCGTTGGCTGACCATGGGGGAGTCACGGCCGGTAATCAGCGCCACATGGATGCCGACACGCTTAAGCAGCTTGAGGCCATGCCCATCCTGGGTGTGAAACGCCTTAATTTCGATACCGTCGGCCTGAAAGTAGAGGCGGCCATCGGTCAGTACGCCATCCACATCCAGAGCAAGCAGTTTTACGCGGCGAAGCCGGTCGAGTAGTGCATCAGGTAGGGCCATATAGCCTCCTTAACATCCATGGCAAAAAAAGCGTTATTACGCCGTTAAATCACGCCGCTGGCGAGCAGGTCGTGCATATGCAGCGCGCCGATCGGGCGCTGCTGTTCATCCACCACTGCAAGCGCGGTAATCCGGCTGTCTTCCATAATGCGAACAGCTTCGGCGGCCAGCACGTCAGGGCCAATGCGTTTGCCTGGGCGTGTCATAACATCGTCAACGCACACATCGCGCAGGTCGTGGAATTGGTCGAGCGTGCGGCGCAGATCACCATCGGTATAAACGCCCGCAAGGCGGCCTTCGCTATCCACCACACAGGTGAAACCAAGACCTTGGCGGGTGATTTCTAGCAGCGCATCACGTAGTGGGCTGCCTAACGCAACCTTTGGCAGCCGTGCACCGTCGTGCATGAGGTCTCGTACCCGCAGTAGTAGACGCTTACCCAGGCTGCCGCCGGGGTGAGACAGAGCAAAGTCTTCAGCTGTAAAGCCCCGTGCTTCAAGTAGCGCGACAGCCAGTGCGTCGCCTAAGGCGAGCGCCGCTGTTGTAGAGCTGGTGGGTGCTAAATCAAGGGGGCACGCTTCACGCTCTACGCCACTGTCTAAGTGGGCGTCAGCATGGCGAGCCAGGGTCGAGCCAGGCCGTCCTGTCATGCTCACCAGCGGTGTGCCAAGCCGCTTGAGCAACGGCAGCAGGGCGGTGACTTCGGCTGTTTCTCCGGAGTTGGAGAGAGCCAGCACCACATCGGCGCGGGTAATCATGCCTAGGTCACCGTGGCTGGCTTCACCAGGGTGAACGAAAAAGGCGGGCGTGCCAGTGCTTGCTAAGGTCGCGGCAAGTTTTCCGGCAATATGCCCTGATTTCCCCATGCCCGTGACAACCACGCGGCCTTGGCAGGCAAGAATCAGCTGGCAGGCGTGGTCAAAGCCTTCGTCAAGCTTGGCTTGCAGGCCTCCAATCGCCGCTTGCTCGATTTGCAAGGTGCGCAGCGCACTTTCACGCAGTTGGCTGGGTGTAGAGAGTGGCTGGCGCATGACGTGTCTCGTTTTCATGATGTGGTTAGGTGACAGATAAGAATAACATCTTGGCGCGGTATTTAGCTAAAGCGTGCCTTTAGGCGGCCGTATTAGCCCGTGGGATTGACGAGCGCCGTCAGGCATTCCTTGTACAGCAGTGATTTGCGCGACTGTTACTGAGAGTAGCGTTAAGATACGATGTTCGATAATATTTCGAAAACACTGTTTTTTAAACTGCCCCGCGGCTTGTCGGTTTATACTGACGCGTTCTGGCATCAACGATGAAGGTCAATCAGCATATGACGGATGTTCCCTTCATACAGGTTGAAGACGTCTACTTTTCTCGTGGTGAAAGCGAGATTTTTCGCGGCGTGAGCATGACCATTCCGCGCGGTAAAGTGACTGCGATCATGGGGCCCAGCGGTACGGGCAAAACAACGCTGCTCAAGCTTATCGGTGGCCAGCTCACCCCCGATCGCGGGCGTATTCTCATTGATGGGCAGGATGTGCATCGCCTGTCGCGTAAAGCATTGTTTACGCTGCGTAAGCGCATGGGCATGCTGTTTCAGAGCGGCGCCTTGTTTTCGGATCTGGATGTGTTTGAGAACGTTGCTTTCCCGCTGCGCGTGCATACGGATCTGCCCGACACCATGATTCGTGATTTGGTGCTGCTAAAGCTTCAGGCGGTAGGGTTGAGAGGCGCACGGCATCTAACGCCGGCGGAGCTTTCCGGTGGTATGGCGCGCCGCGTAGCGCTGGCTCGCGCTGTGGCGCTTGATCCAGAGCTTATTCTCTATGATGAGCCGTTTGTAGGGCAGGACCCTATTTCGATGGGCGTGCTGGTTCAACTGATCAAACGCCTCAACCAAGCGCTATCGCTCACCTCGGTTGTCGTTTCTCACGATATCAAAGAGACGTTGAGCATCGCTGATTATCTTTACTTAATCGCAGATGGTCAGGTTGTGGCGCACGGTACTCCAAGCACGTTAGAAGTGAACCAAGACCCGCGCGTTAGCCAATTTATGCACGGCGAGCCAGACGGGCCGGTGCCGTTCCATTATCCGGCAGAGACGCTCTACCGGGATATTCTCGGTTACGATTTAGCAACGAAGGCAGGGTAGATGCAGTCTAAATTTTCACACTACGCGGCGCGAGTAACACGCCTGGGTAGTAAGGGATGCGATGTGGTGGAAGCCCTAGGGCGTGCCACCGTGTTTCTTGCTCAGTCAGCAGTGGGTGTGCCCTCGCGAGAGGGGTGGTCGTTATGGCTGCGTCAAATGCACTTTGTGGGCGTGTTGTCGCTGGCTATCGTACTGGTATCAGGGCTGTTTATCGGCATGGTGCTGGCGCTGCAGGGATATACCATCTTAGTGGATTTTGGCGCGGAACAGGCGCTGGGCCAAATGGTGGCGTTATCGCTTCTGCGTGAGCTGGCACCGGTGGTGGCGGCACTGCTGTTTGCAGGGCGGGCTGGGTCTGCCTTGACCGCTGAGATCGGTTTAATGAAAGCCACCGAGCAGCTCACCAGTATGGAAATGATAGGGGTAGACCCACTACGCCGCGTAGTGGCGCCCAGGCTGTGGGCGGGCTTTGTGGCGCTACCTATTCTCACCGTGGGCTTTAGCGTGGTGGGTATCTGGGGCGGCTACTTAGTAGGCGTTGAGTGGCTAGGGGTCTTTGAAGGCTCTTACTGGAGCAATATGCAGGCCAGCGTCTCGTTTATTGATGACATCGGTAACGGCATGATTAAAAGCGTGGTGTTTGCGCTTGTCGTCACCTGGATTGCGGTATTTCAGGGCTATGACCTAGTGCCCACGTCAGAAGGGATTTCGCGAGCGACTACGCGCACAGTGGTGTACTCCTCACTGGCGGTGCTAGGGCTGGATTTCGTTTTAACCGCCGTCATGTTCGGCGGCCTTTAAGGGTGGAGTAATGTCATGAAGCGCAGTAAAACCATGGAGTTTGGCGTGGGGCTGTTTATGTTGGCAGGAATTGTCGGGCTAGTATTCCTTGGCCTATGTGTCAGCGGCTTAACGCTTTCAGCGCCCTCAGATACGTTCCGCCTGGAGGCTAATTTTGCCAATATCGGCGGATTGAAGCCGCGTGCTCGCGTTACGATGGCCGGTGTAACGGTGGGTCGTGTAGAAGCTATAGAGCTGGATACAGAGTGGTACGACGCCCGTGTGACGCTCAGCTTGAACAGCGAGCTTGAGGGCCAGCTTTCTCAGGATTCGACGGCAGCTATATTAACGGCAGGCCTGCTGGGTGAGCAGTACATTGGGCTAAGCGTGGGCGGTGCGCCTGACATGTTGGAGGAGGGCGATGTGATTCGCGATACGCAGTCTGCGCTGGTGCTTGAAGAACTAATTCAGCAATTTGTATCCAATATGGTCAGCAACTAAAAGAGGTCAATCTGATGCAACTTACACTATCTACTGTTGTTCAGCGGTTAGCGCTTGCCTGCATGCTGCTGATGACTCCGCTGCTGGCCCAGGCGCAAACAGCCTCGCCAGAGGCAATGATTCGTGAAAATATCGAATCCTTCATGAGCCAAATCAATGGCAAAGAAGATTACTACGCCAATAACTTAGACGAACTTAAAGCGCTGGTGAACGACAGCTTGAACGACGTGGCGGATTTCCGCTACATCGGGGCGAGTGTGATGGGTAGCTATTTCCGTAATGCAACGCCCGAGCAGCGTAGCCAGTTTGCTAACGTATTTCGTCAAACGCTGATTGATACTTATACCCGTGGTTTGGTCACGTTTGATTACGACGAGCTTCGTGTGCTGAGCGACCAGCGCGGCCAGCGTCATGAAGACCAAGCCAGTGTGGATATGGAAGTGGTCGCAAACAGTGGCCAGGTTTACCCTGTGAGCTACAGCCTGCGTCTTTCTGACGGCCAGTGGCGCGTCGTCAATGTGATTGTGAACGGGATCAACCTTGGTTTGACTTTCCGTAACCAGTTTGACCAGGCCATGCGCGAAAATAACCGCGACTACGATGCGGTGATTCGTGGATGGGCGCCAGAGATTGGTGTGGATGAGCTAGAGCAGGGAGGCGACGCGTGACGTCGCTGCTCTCCCGTTCAGAGGTGTCTTTAACCGTGCAGGGCGACACGCTGCTCGCGACGGGCGACCTCGTCATCAGTGCGGCAGCTGAGGTGGCTGCTGCCGGGGTGAAGTGGCTGCGTGGTACAGAGCATTCGGAAGTCTGTTTTGACTTCGGCCAGATTTCGAAGGCCAGCAGTGTTGCTATCAGCGTCTTGTTTGAGTGGTTGCGGGCCTGTCACGCATTGAACGTGACGGTTCGCTCGATTGTATTGTCAGCCCCGCTCGAGCGGCTGGCTTCTCTCGCAGAGCTAGACGCGCTTAGCTCGCCGCCCACCGCTTCTGTTTAATATAAAAGACCCTGCCAGAGCAGCCTTCGGGCTGCTCTGTTGATTGATGGGGTCACCCAGCATCGCCAAGCGTGCTGCTTTTCTTTATCATGTTCGCCTATTACTTCCTATTTCAATGACCCCAAAGGAGTTTCCTGTCTCATGCAACCCAACGAGGTAAAAGCACTGCTTGAATCCCGCATCAGTGGATGTGAGTTTCACATCCAGGGTGAAGGCTGCAATTTTCAGGTAATTGCGGTTGGTGAAGCCTTTGAAGGTCTTTCTCCAGTGAAGCGTCAACAGCTTGTTTACGCCGCGTTAAGCGAGGAAATTGCCTCCGGCGCGCTGCACGCTATCAGCATTAAAACGTTTACTCCGACGCAGTGGCAAACTGCGTCGGAAAACGCTGAGTAACGGCCGCTCCATGGATAAACTCATTATTACGGGCAATGACTCGGTAGACGGCGAAGTTTGGGCGAGCGGTGCGAAAAACGCAGCGCTGCCGATTTTGTGCGCAAGTCTTTTGGCCGATGGGCCGGTCGTGATCGGTAATTTGCCGCATTTGCAGGATATTACCACCACGCTTGAGCTATTGGGCCGCATGGGCGTTGAGCCTGTGATGGGTGAAAAGATGACCATTCAGTTGGATGGCTCTCAAGTGACCCAGTGTCACGCGCCCTATGAGCTGGTGAAAAAAATGCGTGCCTCTATCTTGGTGCTGGGGCCGCTGCTGGCGCACTTTGGCAAAGCGGACGTTTCCTTGCCAGGTGGCTGCGCCATTGGTTCACGCCCGGTGGATTTACACTTGCGTGGCCTGGAGGCCATGGGTGCCGAGATTCACGTTGAGGCAGGCTATATTCGTGCCCGTGTCGATGGCCGCTTGAAAGGCGCCACCATCTTTTTCGACACCGTAACCGTGACCGGTACAGAAAATCTGCTTATGGCAGCAACGCTCGCCGACGGCAGAACTGTTCTTGAAAACGCCGCTCGTGAGCCTGAGGTAGTCGATCTGGCCGAGTGCCTGATTAAGATGGGTGCCCAGATTCGTGGCCATGGTACGGACACCATCATCATTGATGGCGTGGCCTCGCTGCATGGCTGCGAGCACGATGTAATGCCCGACCGTATCGAGACCGGTACCTTCCTGGTGGCGGCTGCCATGACCGGTGGGCGTGTCAAAGTGAAGCGCACGCGTGCCGATATTTTGGAAGCCGTGCTTGCTAAGCTCGAAGAGGCGGGTGCCGAGATCGATAGCGGTGAAGATTGGATTTCGCTGGATATGCACGGCAAGCGCCCAAAGGCGGTCAACATTCGCACCGCGCCGTATCCCGCGTTCCCGACCGATATGCAGGCCCAGTTTGTGGCCATGAATGCGGTCGCTGAAGGGCACTCACGAGTGGTTGAAACGATTTTTGAAAACCGTTTCATGCACGTTCAAGAGCTGAATCGCATGGGTGCAGACATCGTGCTAGAGGGCAACGCCGCCTTAATTAAAGGTGTCGATAAGCTTTCGGGTGCCCCGGTCATGGCAACGGATCTTCGCGCGTCGGCGTCGCTGGTTATTGCGGCGATGATGGCTGAGGGCGAGACCCTCGTTGATCGCATTTACCATATTGATCGTGGCTACGAGTGTATCGAGGAAAAATTACAGCTGCTGGGGGCGAAAATTCGCCGCATCCCCGGTTAAGCCACGCGGACAACCACTGGCCTTACATCATGAGTAAGCAACTGATTTTAGCCCTCTCCAAAGGGCGCATCCTGGATGAAACCCTGCCGCTGTTGGCAGATGCGGGCATTACGCCCGCAGAAGATTTAAGCAAAAGCCGCAAATTGCTTTTCGATACCAATTTGCCTGACGTGAAGCTGGTGATTATCCGCGCCACAGATGTGCCCACCTACGTACAGCTGGGCGCTGCGGATGTCGGTATTGCGGGTAAAGATGTGCTGCTTGAGCATGGCGCTGAAGGGCTTTATGAACCGCTTGATTTGGACATTGCCCGCTGCAAACTGATGACCGCTGGTGTAACAGGGCAGCCGCTTGCCAAAGCGCGCCGCCGTGTGGCCACCAAGTTTGTCAATGTGGCGCGCCGTTATTATGCCGAGCAGGGCATCCAGGCGGAAGTGATCAAGCTTTATGGTGCCATGGAGCTTGCCCCGCTGATGAATTTAGCCGATGAGATCGTGGATATTGTGGATACCGGCAATACGCTGCGTGCCAACGGTATGGAGCCCCGTGAACTCATTGCGCATATCAGCACTCGCTTAGTGGTTAACAAGGCGGCCATGACCATGAAGCACGACCGCATCAAGCCGCTGTTGGCTCGCTTGGAAAGTGCCGTTAAAAAGCGTCAGACGCAGCCTATTGAATGACACGAGGTTCATCATGAGCGATACCACCACAGCCACCATTGCACGCCTTTCCACGACTGAATCAGCATTTCATCAGCATCTTGATGCACTGCTGGATTGGGAGGGCGTCTCTGATAAAGCGGTCCAGGCTCGTGTTGAGGAAATTCTGGCAGACGTCAAGCAGCGCGGCGACCAGGCGGTGATTGAAGCCACCAACCGTTTTGACCGTTTAGCGGTTGAGTCGATGAGCCAGCTGCGTCTGACGCCAGAGCAGTTAAAAAAAGCCTATGACGGCTTACCTTCTGAGCAGCGTGACGCCTTGGCGACCGCTGCGGAGCGTATTAAACGCTACCACGAACGGCAAAAACCGACCTCTTGGCAGTATGAAGAGGCCGACGGCACGGTACTAGGGCAAAAAGTAACGCCGCTGGATCGAGCGGGTATTTATGTCCCAGGTGGCAAGGCGGCGTACCCTTCTTCTGTGTTGATGAATGCTATTCCTGCCCATGTGGCGGGGGTGCGTGAGATCGTGATGGTGGTGCCTACCCCCGATGGGGTGTTAAACGATCTGGTTCTGGCTGCTGCCCACTTAGCCGGCGTGGACTACGTGTTCACTATTGGTGGGGCACAGGCAGTTGCTGCACTGGCTTACGGTACGCAAAGCGTTCCTCGTGTAGATAAGATCGTTGGACCGGGGAATATCTATGTGGCGACCGCTAAGCGGGCGGTATTCGGTCAGGTCGGCATCGATATGATTGCTGGGCCTTCTGAAATTATGGTGGTATCCGATGGGCAAACAGACCCGGACTGGATCGCTATGGACCTCTTTTCTCAGGCAGAGCACGATGAGGATGCCCAGGCAATTCTGGTGAGCTGGGATGCCGCGCATCTAGATGCCGTGGCAGCGTCTATTGAACGGCTGTTGCCGACACTTGAGCGTGAAGAGATTGCGAGGGCATCGCTGAAGCGCCGTGGCGCGCTGATTCTATGTGAAGACCAGGCCGAAGCGATGGATATGATTAACCGTATTGCTCCAGAGCATTTGGAGCTATCGGTGGCAGAGCCTGAGGCGTGGCTTGACGGTATCCGTCATGCTGGCGCTATCTTTATGGGTCGCCACACCTCTGAAGCGCTAGGGGATTACTGCGCAGGACCTAACCATGTCCTGCCTACCTCTGGAACGGCGCGTTTTTCCTCGCCGCTTGGCGTGTACGATTTTCAGAAGCGCTCCTCTATCATTCACTGCTCCCCAGAAGGGGCGTCAGAGCTTGGTAAAGTTGCCTCTGTCCTTGCTCGCGGTGAGTATCTCACTGCCCATGCTCGCTCCGCCGAATATCGCATCCGCGATTGACAGGCAGTGAGTTCGGTCCGGCAGGGTGGCGTTAAGAGCCGCTCTGCCGGTCGGCTGACGTCGCGTTGGTCGGCACCGGTCGTTCCCCCACCTCTAGCGTCATTTCCATGCGCTCGCCACCGCGGACGATAGTGAGTGGCAGTGTCGTACCCGGTGGAATAGACGCGATATCGCTCATGGTAGCGCGGGCATCTAAAATGACTTTACCGTCAATAGAGAGCAGCACATCGCCGGGTTGCAAGCCTGCTTGAGCGGCAGGTCCACCGCTCACCACGCCTGCCACAATAACGCCCTGGGGGGTGCGCAGCCCAAAGGAGGCGGCCAGTTCGCGAGAAAGGGCCTGCGCTTCAATGCCTAGCCAGCCTCTAATGACCCGCCCGCGTGTCACCAGTTCATCCAGGATGCTATGGGCAAGGTTGGCAGGAATCGCAAAGCCAATGCCTTGAGAGCCGCCGGAGCGTGAAAAGATGGCGGTATTAATGCCAACCAGCGAGCCGTCCGGGTTAACAAGTGCGCCGCCTGAGTTGCCAGGGTTGATGGCCGCATCGGTTTGAATAAAGTCCTCGTACGCATTCAGCCCAAGGTGGCTGCGCCCGGTAGCGCTGATAATCCCCATCGTCACCGTTTGGCCTACGCCGAAGGGGTTGCCAATTGCCAGTGCGACATCGCCAACGGCTACCTCTTCTGAGTCCGCCAGTTCAATGACCGGTAAATCTTCAAGGTCAATTCTCAGTACCGCAAGGTCACTTTCTGGGTCCGTGCCAATGACGTCTGCCAGGGTTTCTCGCCCGTCTCGTAGGGCAACCTGGATTTGATCGGCACCATTAATGACGTGATGGTTCGTCAGTACATAGCCATCACTGCTGACGATAACGCCAGAGCCAAGGCTGGAGAGCATCCGCTGATGGGTCGTCGCATCATCGCCGCTAAAAAACTGCTGGAAAAAAGGGTCTGACATTAACGGGTGCTGGTCACGCTCTACAATGCGTGATGAGTAAATGTTCACCACCGCAGGCGCTGCCTGATTAACCGCGTTAGAGTAGCTGGCCGGGCCTTGATTGCGGGTTAGGGGAGCCGCTTGTCGAATATCGGGGGCGGGGCGGCTAGCGTTTTGTTCGTTGCTGGTGGTGGGCACCAGAGCGGGCGGTGGTTCTACAAGGGTGGGCGTTTGCACCGCGGCAGGCGGGGTCTGCCGGAACGGATTGGGAAGCTGCTCGGGGAACGCGAGCAGTAGCACGGTGGCGAGTAAAAGCCCCGTGATAATGGGCCATAAATAGGGCAGCACAGAACGGTGCATGCGAAAGTTCCTCAGCGTGTGGCAGTCTAAACGGTCGCGAGGTTCGCGATAACGTGAAGCGAGTTTTACAATGGCACTATGGTAACACCGAATGCCGCTGTGCCTCACGGTGGCTGAATGAATTGCAATAAGGAGTGAGTGTGAATCACCGCGATCAGCTAGTGGCGGCGTGCGACCATCAGTTGCGCGCTGCTCAGTTTAAAGATTTCACCATTAACGGCCTGCAGATTGAAGGGCGTGAACAGGTGCGGCGGGTGATGACCGGTGTGACGGCCTGTCAGGCGCTGCTAGACGAAGCGGTGGCATGGCAGGCTGATATGGTGCTGGTGCATCACGGCTATTTTTGGAAAAACGAGCCGGTGGCGATTACCGGCATGAAGCAGCGGCGTATTAAAACGTTGCTAGCCAATGATATTAGCCTGTTGGCGTACCACTTGCCGCTGGATGCCCATGCTGAGATGGGTAATAACGCGGAGCTGGCCAAGCGTTTGGGGTGGAAAGTAGAGGGGTGTTTGGACGGTGAGCTAGGGGAGGGATTGCTCTGGTCGGGGCGCTTGGTCGCGCCGCAAACCATTGGCGAACTCGCTGAGCAAATAGGCCGCACGTTGTCGCGTACGCCGCTGGTGGTAGAAGCGCCCAGCCGCGAGCCCGTTGAGCGCATTGCTTGGTGCACAGGCGGAGCCCAGGACATGATTGCAGCGGCCTATGAGGCCGGGGCGCAAGTGTTTGTGTCGGGTGAAATATCCGAAAGAACCACGCATTTGGCACGAGAGATGGGAATTCACTATATTGCAGCGGGGCATCATGCCACCGAGCGCTATGGCGTGCAGGCCCTGGGCGAATGGCTGGCCAGTGAGTTTGGGGTGGAGCATCGTTTCGTAGATATTGATAATCCGGCTTAGCGCCAAATAAGGCGGATTGCCTTTGCCAAAGCACCGCTCTGTTGGCGGTGCTTTGGCGCTCGTTGGGCTAAACGAGATTAGTAGCGCGGAGGTTGGGCGGGAGTGCTGTCTAGTGACTTACTCTCTTTCAAGCCGAAGTCTTCTGATAGCGTACCGTTTTTGCCTGCCGCGTAATCCCTGGGCATCGCGACATTCTGGTCGCTGTCGGCGTTGGGCGTTGGCTGGGACGACGGCTTAACGTTACTGAGCTTCCACTGAGCAGCCTCGCTATCTACTTGCTGCTCAAGCTGATCCGCTTCATGGCGAATATTTTCCAAGCGCTCCTGAATGCTGGTTAAGTGACTGCTCATGCCTTTTTTCAGATCAGCGATTTGGTGTTCACGCTCAAGCAGGGTCTGCTTGAGCGCGGCGACATCCCGCTCACCTTTGCTGAACAGTCGGTAACACACCAAGCCGATAATAAAACCGACGACTAAGCCAATGATTGCAAAAGTGAATGGCGAGCTTGCTTCCACAGTTTTCTCCCTAATGTAATGCGCGCCGCTGAACACAGGGCGTGGCTTTAAAAACAGCCCCATTATAGGCGCGTCTCAGTCGGTTGGGTCAATCCGCTCATGCGCTTAGCGTTTAAGCGGCGTATAATTAGCCCCATTTTATTGAGCAAGCTCTGTCAGGCGTGCGTTGGCGCGTCGGCGGTATGGCTTAGACAACGCGTTGCGGGAGCACAATAATGCCATCAGTATCTGCACGTCAGGCGTCCGATCAAACGCGCCGACCAACGCCGCTTGAGCGCTACCAAGAAGACCTAAAGCGAAGCGACTTTCAGTACGACCCGTCCCAGGAAGAGGCTGTTAAACATCTGCAACGCCTCTATGACGATCTGGTGGCTGCGCCCACCACCGTGCCAAAAGCGGTGGTGGCCAGTAAAGGTATCAAGGCCAAAATGGCAGGCCTGCTGGGCAAGAAGAGTGACCCGGCCAAGCCACCCGTGCCACAAGTACAGGGTCTCTATTTTTGGGGAGGCGTGGGGCGTGGAAAAACCTATTTGGTAGACACTTTTTATGAGGCGCTGCCTTTTCCTGAGAAGATGCGCACGCATTTCCACCGTTTCATGCAGCGCGTGCATAACGAGCTGACGCACTATAAAGGTGAGAAAAACCCGCTGACGCTGATTGCCGGTAAGTTTGCAGCTGAGGCGCGAGTCATTTGCTTTGATGAGTTCTTTGTTAAAGATATTACCGACGCCATGATTCTAGCGAATTTACTGGAAGCGCTGTTTGAGCGCGGCGTGGTGTTGGTGGCGACATCCAATATTATTCCAAATGACCTGTATAAAGATGGCTTGCAGCGCGCTCGCTTTATCCCAGCGATCGAACTGGTCAATCGTCATTGTGAGGTGGTGAACGTCGATTCGGGCGTGGACTATCGCCTCCGTGCGCTTGAGCGAGCGGAAATTTTCCATGCCCCTTTAGATGAGGCTGCTGAGCAGGAGTTGGCGCGCAGCTTTAGAGAAATTGCCGGTCAGCCGGGTGAGGAGGGCGCACCGCTGGAAGTTAACCATCGGGTGCTGAAAACCCGCCGTTTGCACGATGATGTCGTGTGGTTTGAGTTTGCCGAACTGTGTGATGGCCCCCGTAGCCAAAATGACTATATCGAACTTGCCCGAGAGTTTCATACGGTACTCGTGGCTAACGTGCCGCGAATGGATGGTAAGACAGACGACCAGGCGCGGCGCTTTATTAATATGGTGGATGAATTTTATGACCGCGGCGTCAAGCTATTGATGTCCGCTGAGGTGCCGGTAGAGTCGCTGTACAGCGATGGCAAGCTGACGTTTGAATTCCAGCGCACTTTGTCGAGGTTGCAGGAAATGCAGTCTCGTGAGTACTTAGCGTTGCCGCATAAGCCCTAGGGTAGTAGCACGCGCTAAAAAAAGTAATAGAACACTTAACTTGGGCGGATACTTACTGTAGAATGCCGCCTCGCTACATGTTGCTGGCTAAGGTCTGCAACCAAAAAAAATAGGGATGGTGCTACGCCGCTTAGCGGTGTGAGTCGCCCAACACACTTAATCTGGTGATTTCATCCATGAAGACGTTCAGTGCTAAGCCGCAGTCCGTCCAGCGCGACTGGTACATTGTCGACGCTACGGACAAAACGCTCGGTCGTCTGGCAACCGAGATTGCTCGCCGCCTGCGTGGCAAGCATAAGCCCGAATTTACCCCTCACGTTGATACCGGCGACTACATCGTTGTGATCAATGCAGAGAAAGTCCAAGTAACCGGTAACAAGGCGAAGGCTAAAACCTACTACCGCCACACAGGTTACCCGGGCGGTCTGCGCTCCATGACATTCGACAAGATGCTCGACCACGCTCCTGAGCGTATCATCGAGTCTGCCGTTAAAGGCATGCTGCCGAAAGGTCCGCTGGGTCGCGCCATGTACTCCAAGTTAAAAGTGTACGCCGGTGCCGAGCATCCGCATGCTGCCCAGCAGCCGCTTGAACTGAACATCTGAGGAAATCTTCGCCATGACACAGCAGTATTACGGTACCGGGCGCCGCAAGACTTCCACCGCTCGTGTGTTCCTGAAGCCGGGTTCCGGCAAAATTACCGTCAACAACCGTGAGCTTGACCAGTACTTCGGTCGTGTTACCGGTCGCATGGTTGTTCGTCAGCCGTTAGAACTGACAGAAACTCTGAACCAGTTCGACGTATACGTAACCGTTGAAGGCGGCGGTGGCTCTTCACAGGCTGGCGCCATTCGTCACGGCATTACGCGTGCCCTGATGAACTACAACGAAGACCTGCGTCCTACGCTGCGTGCCGCTGGTTATGTAACCCGCGATGCTCGCCAAGTTGAGCGTAAGAAAGTCGGTCTGCGTAAAGCACGTCGTCGTCCGCAGTTCTCCAAGCGTTAATCTACGCTATGCGGCAAAAACGCCCAGGTCAAAGACCTGGGCGTTTTTTATTGGAATATCAAAAAATTATAACGCTCGTACCACCATGGTCCGGGGCGGTTGTTCTTGTGCAGAGCGCTTTGTTTTTTTAACATAGACTGTATTTGATATTCGTCGTCGCAAGACGCCTTTGCGACGGAACGGGTAAGCTGATGGGAGAAACCAGAAATGGCAGATAACGGCGTAAACAAAGGCCGGCGCCGTTTCCTCGTAGGCGCCACCTCCGTTGTGGGGGCGGTGGGCGCTGTCGGGGTTGCGGTCCCCTTTGTGGCATCTTGGCAGCCTAGTGCCAAGGCAAGGGCGGCAGGTGCGCCGATTCAAGCAGATATCTCTAAGCTTGAGCCGGGGCAGCGTATGACCGTCGAGTGGCGTGGTCGCCCGATTTGGATTATCAACCGTACGCCTGAGATGATCGAGCGTACCGAGGCGTTAGGTGCAGATAGCCTGGCGGATCCAGAGTCAGAAGTGCCACAGCAGCCTGCTTATATCCAGGGTGGACTGCGCTCCATTAAACCTGAGATTGGCGTATTGATTGGTATCTGTACGCACTTGGGCTGTTCTCCTCTGTTCCGGCCTGAGCCGGATGCGGAAGGGGTGGGTGTTGATAACTGGCCGGGTGGTTTCTTCTGCCCATGTCACGGCTCTCGCTTTGACTTAGCCGGTCGCGTCTTTAGCAACGTTCCCGCGCCGACTAACCTTGAAGTGCCGCCCTATCGCTTTGAAAGCGATGACATCATCGTGGTCGGCGAAGATGAGGAGAGTGCCTAATGGCTAATCCAAATAAGGCGAAGGCCGAAAGCGGCATCATGCGCTGGGTGGATGATCGTTTCCCTGCGACGCAAATGATGCAAGACCACTTAACCAAGTATTACGCACCGAAGAACTTCAACTTCTTCTATATTTTTGGTGTGCTGGCGCTGCTGGTGCTGGTAAACCAAATATTGACCGGTGTGTGGTTGACCATGAGCTTTAACCCATCAGCCGAAGGTGCGTTTGCGTCGGTTGAGTACATCATGCGTGATGTGGAGTGGGGCTGGCTGATTCGCTACATGCATACCACAGGGGCGTCAGCCTTTTTCGTGGTGATTTATATGCATATGTTCCGTGGCTTGATGTACGGTTCTTACAAAGCCCCGCGTGAGCTGGTGTGGATCTTTGGTATGACCATCTACCTGCTGCTGATGGCAGAAGCCTTTATGGGTTATCTGCTGCCTTGGGGGCAGATGTCTTATTGGGGCGCTCAGGTCATTATCTCACTCTTCTCTGCGATTCCTGGCATTGGCCCGGATCTCGCTCAGTGGGTACGCGGTGACTTCCTGATCTCTGGTATCACGCTTAACCGTTTCTTCGCACTGCACGTTGTTGCGCTGCCCATCGTCATTTTGGCACTGGTCGTACTGCACATTATCGCGCTGCACGAAGTGGGCTCTAACAACCCTGACGGTATCGACATTAAGCAGAAAAAAGACGAGACCGGGAAGCCTCTTGATGGCATTCCGTTCCATCCTTACTACACCGTTAAAGACTTGGTGGGTATTGCGATCTTCCTGTTTGTTTTCTGTGTGGTGGTGTTCTACTTCCCTGAAGGGGGTGGTTATTTCATTGAGAAGCCGAACTTTGAACCGGCTAACCCGCTGAAAACACCTGACCATATTGCGCCCGTTTGGTACTTTACGCCGTTCTACGCCATTCTGCGTGCGATCACCTTCTCGCTTTTCGGGCTTGACGCTAAGTTCCTGGGTGTTGTCTGCATGGGTGCAGCCATTGCTGTGCTGTTCGTGTTGCCGTGGCTTGATCGCAGCCCCGTGCGTTCCATGCGCTATAAAGGCTGGATGTCTAAAGTCATGTTGCTACTGTTCTGCATTAGCTTTGTGATTCTGGGTGTTCTAGGTGTGTTGCCGTCAACCACTGGCCGCACGATTCTAGCGCAGGTGTGTACAGCCATTTACTTCGCCTTCTTCCTGCTGATGCCGTTCTACACCAAGCTGGAGAAGACCAAACCCGTTCCGGAAAGGGTGACTGGCTAATGAAAAAGCAATTATTAGCACTGCTCTTCGCAATAGTGCCGGTAACCGCGATGGCGGCTGGTGGCGCTAGTGTGCCCCACAGCATGGATCCAGACCTAAGTGATCAGGCGTCACTGCAAAATGGCATGAAGCTCTATGTTAATTACTGCATGGGCTGTCACTCGCTTGAGCATCAGCGTTTTTCGCGTGCCGCTGACGACCTGGGGATCCCTCAGGATCTGGTGGAAGATAACTTAATCTTCTCTTCCGATTTGGCCTTTAACGACCAGATGCACATTGCGATGGATCGTGGCGATGCAGAGTCTTGGTTTGGCGCTCCGCCGCCCGACCTAACGCTGGAAGCGCGTCTACGTGGCACTGACTGGGTCTACTCCTACCTGTTAGGCTTTTACAAAGATCCGAGCCGTCCGACCGGCGTGAACAACACGGTCTACGAGCTGGTGGCGATGCCTAACGTGCTGGAGCCGCTCCAGGGTGTTCAGGAGATGGTATGTGCCGAAACCGATCAGCCGGTGGCTGGTCATGAGCCTGATCCGCTGTCGGGTAAGTACCAGTCTTGTGATGTGCTGCAAGTCACTCAGCCTGGTGCAATGGAACCTGCGGAGTTTGAGGAAGCGGTGTATGACCTGACCAACTTCCTGGCCTACGTGGGTGAGCCTTCCAAGCTGCAGGCACAAGCTTTAGCACCTAAGGTGCTCATCTTTATCTTTATTTTTGGTGTGATTGCCTACCTGCTCAAGCGTGAGTACTGGCGAGACGTCCACTAATTCGTAAAGTGAGATAGGCAGTACGGGCGCACGGCGAAAGCCGTGCGCCTTTTGCTTGTCTGTAGTGTCGTTATGTATCGCTGGCTACCTTCCCATAAGAGGGGGCTGGCATGTTATTATCGAAAATTGTTTTGATGCGAGGATGCTTTCATGGGTGTTGTGGCCAAGCGGTCGTCAATGATCTTTTACTCGGGTAGTGATGATCATTTCAGTCATCGAGTACGCATTGTTCTGGCTGAAAAGGGAGTAGCGGTCGACATCGTTGATGTCGCTGAGGAGCAGCCGCCTGAAGAGTTAGCAGACCTCAATCCGTACAACAGCGTTCCGACGCTGCTGGATCGTGACCTGGTGCTTTATGAGTCCAAGGTGATGATGGAGTATCTGGATGAGCGTTTTCCTCATCCGCCCTTGCTGCCGGTATACCCCGTAGCGCGAGCCCAAAGCCGTTTGTGGATGCATCGCATTGAGCGTGAGTGGTGCCCGATGCTAGAGCAGATTCGCACCGGTGGTAAGAAAGAGGCCGACAAGGCACGTAAAGAGCTGCGTGAAAGCCTGATTGGCATTTCGCCTATCTTTGAAGATATGCCTTATTTCATGAGTGAAGAGTTTACGCTGGTCGACTGCTGCCTAGCGCCGATCCTATGGCGTTTGCCTGAGCTCAACATTGAATTGCCTGAAAAACAGGTGAAGCCGTTACTGGGTTATATGTCGCGGGTATTTGAGCGTGAAGCGTTTAAAGCATCTTTGAACGAGCGTGAAAAAGAGATGCGCGCTTGAATTCATTCGGCCTCTTCGCCCAGTGGGCAAGAGGCCATACTTGTTAGGAGGAGGGAGTCTTATGAAATCGAGCCGTCCCTATCTCGCCCGAGCCCTCTATGAGTGGCTGTTAGACAATGAGTTGACGCCCTATCTGGTGGTAGACGCTACTCAGCCTGGGGTGGAAGTGCCGCGTCAGTTTGTTCAAAACGGACAGATTGTACTTAACGTCGCGCCCACCGCTGTGCGCGATCTGTTTATGGAAAACCAGGCCATCGGTTTTAACGCTCGTTTTGGCGGTCAGCCTATGCAGGTGATGATCCCTACGCCTGCGCTGATTGCTATTTATGCACGAGAAAATGGCGCGGGTATGGTATTTGGTCATGAGCCGGAATTAGATGCTGCCAGTTTTGATGAGCAAGACGATGAGATGGGGGAGAGTGCTGGATCAGAGCAAGGAGCCGCTGAGGCGTCCAAGCCTGAGCTAACGCTGACAGAACCCACCTCTGACAACGTATCTAATAAGCCAGCCTCTGAGAAAGAATCAGGCGCTGACAAGCGCAAGAAAAAGCCGACGCTGCGTGTGGTTAAATAGGCAGCTATCCGCTCAGTAGTTATTAAGAAAAAGCCTCGCCAATTTATTGGCGAGGCTTTTTTAGTGGTGCTTAAGCGTTAATCCAGATAATCAAAAACCTTGACGATGCGTTGGATGCCGCCTACTGAAGAAGCGGCATTGACAATGCGGTCTGCCTCTTCACGGGTCACCATGCCCATTAGATAGACGCTGGCGTTTTCTGTGGTGACCTTCAGTTTTGACGAGTCGATGCGGTCATTGGTAGCTAAGTGGCTAATGACATTGGTAGTAAGCCAGGTGTCGGTGAGCCGTTGAGTTGCTGGCAAGTTGGCGGCTATGGTGAGTTCGTTGTGAACCTTATTGACGCCACGTAGATTGGAGGCAACGTTGCCTGCCATGCTTTTCAGCTCTTCGCTGGGAACCTGTCCTACCAGCAGTAGTGAGCCGTTATAGCTATGCGCACGAATGCGAGCATCTCCTAGGCGGGCATCGGCACGCGCCAGAGCGCGTTCGACTTCGCGTTCAACGGTGGCGTCGACTGCTTCTACGTCATTGCTGCGTTGGCCATAGTTAGATGGGTTGGAAGCGCTGTTGTTAGCGCAGCCGCTGATGGCGATCACGCTGCACAGCGTTGCGGCGAGTAGAGTTTTCGATGAAAAGCGCAGGGCCATATGGATGACTCCTTGATCAGTAATTATTCGCAAGACGCACGCTATTAGTCAGCGCCACCAAACAGTTGTTCGTCAATTAGATCACAAAGGCAGTGTATAACGAGAAGATGTACTTCTTGTATGCGGGCTGTTGACGTGGCCGGGACACGAATTTCGCAGTCATCTTGGCCCAATAGCGAGGCCATGTTGCCACCATCGCGTCCGGTGAGGGCCACAACGGTCATATCGCGGTCATGGGCTGCTTGAATTGCTTGCACGATGTTAGCGGAGTTGCCGCTGGTAGAGATCGCCAGCAGTACATCACCGGGTTGGCCCAGTGCACGAATTTGCTTTGAAAACACCTCGTTGTAGCTGTAGTCATTAGCGATAGAGGTTAGCGTTGAGGTGTCAGTAGTCAGTGCCAATGCAGGCAGGCTGGGACGTTCGCGCTCAAAACGATTCAGTAACTCAGAGGAGAAGTGTTGGCTGTCACCGGCGCTGCCGCCGTTACCGCAGGCAAGGATTTTTCCCTCATTCACCAAGCACTGCACTATCATTTGGCTGGCCACTTCAATAAAAGGAGGCAGCACTTCGCTGGCATAGGTTTTGGTATCAATGCTGGCATTGAAGTGGCTGAGTATACGGGATTGAAAGTCCATCAGGGCTTCCTAGTTAAGAGTATTAATAAGCGTCAAAAGCCGCTTTCTCCCAATGAAACTCGAGAGTGGGCGGCGTGCCTGTAATGGCTAGAATATCAAAGCGGCAGGGGCAGGAAAGGTTGTGTCGAGCAATATAAAGCGTCGCTGCGCGGATTAAGCGGCGGCGCTTTTGTGCGTTAACCATTTCTAGCGGGTGCCCATGACGCGTGGTGGCGCGGTGTTTGACCTCAACAAAAATCAAAATATCCTGTTCATACATGACCAAATCCAGCTCGCCGCCTTTAACGTGATGATTGCTAGCGACGAGCCGGAGACCACGCTGTTGCAGCCATTGAGCGGCTAAGCGCTCAATGGCTGCGCCGCGATGGCGGGCAGTTTGCGGACTATTGCTCATTACCCATTAGGCCAGGAATTAAGATAGGTGCCGGTGTGCCGTTTTGGAATTTTGCCCAGGGTAGCTCGCGGTGAATGCGGCCGTCGTTGGACAGTGACAGCGTGCCGGTGCTGCCGTTTAGGCCGTTCAAGCCAGACAGATCCGACATGCGTTTGGCAAGCTCGTAAGCATCCACACCCATGGCCATTAGGCGGAACATAGAGGCGTCTGCCTCATCGCGCAGCTGCTGGTAAGTGGAGTAGAAGGGTAGAACTTCTTCGCCCCCTACGGCTGCATCGGGAATTTGCCACGGAATATCCATAAACATCACGTCGTTGAGATCTTGATCAAGGCGCGTTTGAACGCGTCCTTCATGCAGATGCGACGTGGCATAGATGGGTAGGTCGGGGGCGTAATAGTAATCCATCGTAGGCGGTACTTGGCGCGCGTAATCCGGCAGTGCAAGCAGGAAGAGGGCGTCAATGTTACCCAGTCGGGCGCGCTCGCCGCTAACATTCAGTGCAGTTTGCACCGCGTTAGAGACTGGGCTGCTTGGGTTGTAGCGCACCGCGTTGGTGACTTCACCGCCTAGACGCTGGTACTCATTCCAGAAAGCTTCACCTACCCGTCGGCCCCAATCATTATCTGGCACCATCACTGACATTTGGCGGTGGCCATCCTGGTGGGCGCGGCGTGCTGCTTGGCGTGCTTCATCTTCTGCTGATAAGCCGTACTGCAGTAACCGCTGTGCCTGGTTGCTAGCGCCGCTGCCATAGTTTAATGCCAGAGTGGGGAGCGGTACGCTATCGCGTTGTTCAAGTTGAGTGACTTGGTCTTTATCAAGCGGACCTATCATTAGCTGAGCATTTGTTTGCTGAGCACGGCTATACAGCTCGTCTAGCGAGTACTGCGCGGCATCGATAAAGGTCAGTTGAATGCCGTCTGCGCTGATTTCATTATGGCGACGCATGGCGGTGGCAATGGTATTGGCCACGCTGCTGAGTGGGCCAGACTCAGGGAGCGCTACCACCATCCGGCGGATTTCCGTGCCATCGAGCTCAGGAAGGGTGACTTGTACTTGATCGGGCTGCTGGTTAAGTGCTTGCTGTGCCCACTGCTGGCGCTCGGCCAGTGTTTGCTGTTGGTTGGCCTGCATGGGCAGTTCATCGTTTAAGACCTGCGTAGCGCGCAGCACGGCACGGGGGTCATCAAGCCCGCGGGCTAGTTCTGAAAACAGCATGGCCCAGCGGACGCGGTCTGTATCGTTGAGCATCGCTTCATCGATGCTGCTGGCAGCATCAAAAGCGTTTTCACGCTGGCCTTGGCGGGCCAGAATATTGGCGGCTTCCAGGCGTGTACGAGCTGCCTGTTCGGGGGCCTGTTGCTCAGCTTGGCTCAGCAAGCGGCCAGCATCCTGGTCCGGCACTCGATCGACCACGCTGGGGGGCTGCATGGCGCACCCGGTGATGAGAAGTGCCATGAAGGCAGTGGCCAACAGGCCACGAAGTGACTGTTTCATGTATCCTTCCTTAGTTTCCATTTGCGCTGTCGCGGTCTATCAGCAGGTTAGCGTGGCTTTCCACTAGCATAGCGCACCGTCAGGGCAAGCCATTAACAAATCGGGAGTCACGATGACACACCAACATCCGGGCACATTGTACGTGGTTGCCACGCCAATTGGGAATTTGGACGACTTAACACCCCGTGCCGCTCGGGTATTAGCCGACGTTTCGCGTATCGCAGCAGAAGATACGCGTCACAGCGCGCGGCTGCTCGCCCATTTTGGGGTGAATACGCCGATGATTTCCCTGCATGAACACAACGAGGCGCAGCGAGTCGATACGCTAGATAGCTATCTGGCGGCGGGCGAGAGTATTGCGCTCATTAGTGACGCTGGGACGCCGCTAATTTGTGACCCTGGGTTTGTATTAGTGCGTGAGCTGCGCGCTAGGGGACGGCATATTGTGCCATTGCCCGGCCCGTGTGCGTTGGTAACGGCTCTCTCGGGTGCGGGGCTTCCCACCGACCGCTTTACCTTTGGCGGTTTTTTGCCCGCAAAGCCCAGTGCTCGTCGTCAAGCGTTAGAGAAATGGCAGGCCCGTGAAGAGACGCTGGTATTTTATGAGTCGCCTCACCGTATTGCCCATACCCTGGATGCCCTGTGTGAGCAAATGCCAGAGCGCACGGTTGTATTGGCAAGGGAGCTGACGAAAACGTTTGAAACGTTTCTGCAAGGATCGCCTGAGGCGCTGCGAGACCAGTTGGCGGCAGACCCCAATCAGGGCCGCGGTGAGTTTGTGGTGATTATCTCAGGCGCACCCCCTGCTGTGCAGGGAGATGAGCAGTCGATTGACGCCAATGAACTGTTGGCGGCCCTGCTGGCAGAAGGGGTGGGAGTCAAACAAGGAGCGTCGATTGCGGCCAGAATGCTGGGCGGGCGTAAGCAAGAGTGGTACGCCCGATTGCAGGCAATGAAAGGTCAGCATTGAGGCGAACGCAGGGCGCTGGTATGCTTGCCGCCGGAGTTGGCCAGACAGTCGCCGCTAATGTGCTTGTAAGGGCCGTTAGGGGAGGAAAGTCCGGGCTCCATAGGGCAGAGTGCCAGGTAACGCCTGGGCGGCGTAAGCCGACGGAAAGTGCAGCAGAGAGTAGACCGCCTAAGCCCATGAAATAAACCTCAGGGGCCGGTAAGGGTGAAAGGGTGCGGTAAGAGCGCACCGCGCGCCTGGCAACAGTGCGTGGCATGGTAAACCCCACTCGGAGCAAGACCAAATAGGGACCCAACGGCGTGGCCCGCGCTGGGTCCGGGTAGGTTGCTTGAGCGCTGTGGTGACGCAGCGCCTAGAGGAATGACTGTCCACGACAGAACCCGGCTTATCGGCCGACTCCCCATTTCCATGAAAGGCGTGCCAAGCACGCCTTCCCAATTTTTGTGTGAGAGTAACATGCCTTCTGCTGACGCTGATCAGGTCACCCGCTTTCGTCATACCAGCGTTTTATTGGAAGGAGCGGTAGATGCACTGGTGCATGACCCGGATGGAGCCTACCTAGACGGTACCTTCGGGCGTGGCGGTCACTCCCGGCTGATTCTTTCGCGTTTGAGCGAGCAAGGCCGCTTAATGGCCATGGATCGCGATCCTCAGGCCATTGCCGCTGCGGCTGAGATAGAAGACTCCCGTTTTCAAATTACCCAGCGTGAATTTGCTCATTTAGCTGAGTTTGCCAAAGAGCAGGGGCTCTATGGCAAGCTATCCGGTGTGCTGCTGGATGTGGGCGTCTCTTCCCCACAGCTTGATGATCCAGAGCGCGGTTTTAGCTTTATGCGCAACGGCCCGCTAGATATGCGCATGGACCCCACCCAGGGCGAAAGTGCCGCCGAGTTTTTGGCGCGTGCCAGCGAAGCCGATATCGCCAGCGTTTTTAAAACCTATGGTGAAGAGCGCTACGCCAAACGGCTGGCCAATGCCGTGGTGAAGCGGCGCGTGGAAAAGCCCTTTACCCATACGGTTGATCTGGCCGAGGTGTTGAAGGCCGCACATCCCGCCTGGGAAAAAGGCCGTCACCCTGCCACGAAAGCTTTCCAAGGCCTGCGTATTTATCTCAATGGGGAACTTGATCAGCTAGATGCCGCCTTAGAAGCAGCGCTTGAAGCGCTGGCGCCGGGTGGATATCTCGTCGTGATCAGCTTCCACTCCTTGGAAGATCGACGTGTGAAGCGCTTTATTCGCCATCACGTGCGCGGTGACACCCATTTACCACGCGGTGTGCCCATTCGCGATGATCAGTTGAATCGTCGCCTTGAAGCGCTGGGCAAGGGCAGTCGCCCCAGTGATGAGGAAGTGGACGTGAACCCACGCGCACGTAGTGCCGTTATGCGAGCGGCGCGTAAACGAGGGTAATATGAGCATGGAACGGCTAGTGCATTGGGCTTCCACGCTGAGGGCAGAGTGGCCGTTTAAACTGCGTCTTCGCCTGTGGCCTATGACCATGGTGGCGCTGTTTTTAGCCTGTCTTTTGACCGGCTTGGCTGTTGTAGCTACCACGCACATGACTCGTGTGCAGTTTGCCGAATTACAGCGCTTAGAGCAGGAAGAGAATCAGCTTCAGACCGAGTGGGGCCAGCTGTTGCTGGAAGAGGGGGCCTGGTCAACGCCAGCCCGTATTGAGCAGATTGCCACGGAACGGCTAGAGATGCGTATTCCTGACGTAAATGATGTCGAGGTGATTCGGCCATGATGCGCAACGGTCGGGGAGGGAAGTCCCGCCAATATCCTATTGCGCCTCCGCTTGCCGGTGGGCGCTTCTTCTTTATTTTGCTCGCGGTGGGTATCGCTTCTGTCATCCTGATTGGGCGCATTACTCTCCTACAGGTGATTGATCGCCCGTTTCTACAGAGCCAAGGGGATGCCCGCACGCTGCGCCACGAAACGATTTCAGCTCACCGCGGTATGATCACTGACCGTAACGGCGAGCCTTTAGCGATTTCGACGCCGGTAGTAACGCTGTGGGCAAATCCGCAAGAACTCCCTTCTGACGCTATCCAGCGTGTCATGCTGGCGCAGGCGTTAGGCATGTCGTTGGACGACTTTGAGTCCCGTGTGTCTCGCTACAGCAGTCGAGAATTTATGTACTTGCGCCGTCAAATGACCCCGGAGGCAGCGCAGCGGATTCTTGATTTACGCACGCCCGGTGTTTACCCCCAGCGCGAGTACAAGCGCTACTATCCCGCTGGTGAAGTGGCCGCCCAACTATTGGGGGTCACCAACGTTGATGACGTTGGCCAAGAGGGGTTAGAGCTCTCTTATCAACCCTATCTGGCAGGTCACCCAGGGCAGCGGCGCGTAATTAAAGATCGGCGCGGCCGGTTGGTGCGTGAGCTAGGCGTTATTCGTGATGCGCAACCCGGCGGAGAGCTCGCTCTAGCGATTGATCAGCGCATCCAGTACATGGCTTACCGCGAACTGCGTGCTGCAGTAGCTGAACATGAGGCGGACGGTGGTGTGCTGGTGATGATGGACGCCCGCACGGGTGAGGTGCTGGCCATGGCGAACCTTCCCTCTTATAACCCCAATAATCGCGCAGGCCTCGATCCTAGAGGACTGCGGAATCAGGCAGTCGTGGATGTCTTTGAGCCGGGCTCAGTGATGAAGCCCCTCGCCATGGCCGCTATTCTTGAGAGCGGTATTGTTGGGCGCGACGCCGTCGTAGACACTTCCCCGGGCTGGATGAGAATTGATCAGTTCACGATCCGAGACTTCCGTAACTACGGGGAACTTGATCTCCCCGGTATTCTTGAAAAGTCCTCAAACATTGGTATGTCGCGCCTAGCGCTGCAGCTAAGCGATACGGCGATTTGGGAAAAGTATAATCAGTTGGGCTTAGGGCAAAGCCCTGGCACAGGTTTCCCAGGTGAGTCGACGGGGAGCTTACCTGCCCCCGTACAGTGGTCGCGTAGCGAGCGCGCAGCTCTTTCTTATGGCTATGGCCTCTCTGTCTCCGCCTTGCAGCTGGCGAGCGCTTATACCGCGTTAGCGAACGACGGTGAACGGCTCCCTCCTTCCCTGTTAAGGTTGTCTGAGCCGCCACAGGGTATTCCTGCCATATCGCCCGACGTAGCCAATGATTTGCTTGAGATATTGGAAACCTCTGTCGGTGCTTACACAGGTGGGCGACGCGCGCGGGTTGAGGGGTACCGTGTGGGCGGCAAAACGGGCACCGTGCGTAAAACGGGCCAGCAAGGTTATGCCACTGATGCGTATCGCAGCGTCTTTGCGGGTATTGCCCCTATTTCAGATCCGCGCATAGTAACCGTCGTGATGATCGATCATCCTAAGGCGGGCGAATTCTATGGCGGTGCGGTCGCGGCACCGGTGTTTTCCAGCGTCACCGGTAATGCTTTGCGGCTACTTGATGTGCCGCCTGACCACGAGGCCGAATAGTGTTTAAGGAGATGGCATGACCGTATGCCCAGATCAGTTATGGAAAGCGTTGCAACACGTCTGGCCCAGCGCCAATCTACCGGCGTTGCCTGACCTGCCTCAGCAGCTCAATTTGATCACCGATTCTCGCACGCTGGCCACCGGAGACGTGTTTGTTGCCGTGCCCGGTAGTCAACGTGATGGGCGCGAATACATCGAGCAAGCATTGGCTAAGGGTGCCTCGTTGGTGCTAGCTCACACAAAAGAGAGTGACCCGTGGTTGCAAGAGCGCGTGCTCTTTCTTCCCCACCTTTCAATGCGCCTGGGTGAGTTAGGTCGCGCGTTATTTGACGTGCCGCCCGGTTTGGAAGTGATTGCTGTCACGGGGACTAACGGCAAAAGTTCGGTCACTCACTACTTAGCAGAGTTAAGTGAGCAGTTGGGAGTCGCTGCTGGCGTGATTGGTACCTTAGGCGTGGGCCGTCCGGGCAAGCTTCTAGATAGTGGCTTAACGACCCCCGGCCCGCTGGCGCTTCAAGCAACGCTTGGCGAGCTGGCACGTCAAGGGGTGAAGCGTGTAGCCCTTGAGGCATCTTCCCATGCGTTGGATCAGCATCGTCTAGACGCGGTGGATGTGAATGTAGCGGTTTTTACCAACCTCACCCGTGACCATCTGGATTATCACGGCAGCATGGCGGCATACGCGGCTGCAAAAGCCAAATTGTTCCGACGCACTGAGCTAACTCTTGCCGTGGTGAACGGCGATGACCCGCTCGCAAAACTGATGCTAGCAGGCTGCGATAGTCACGTGCGTGTGCTGGCCACCGGTGCGGATGAGGCAGTGACGCTGCGCGTTCTTGATTGGCAGCCCCATACGCAGGGGCAACAGGCCCTTGTCGCGACCCCCGAAGGCGAAAAAGTGCTGCAGTTGGGCCTGATGGGCCGTTTTAATCTAGATAATGTGCTGCTTGCGATGGCCGTGCTTTACGGGCTTGGCGAGCCACTTGACGATCTCTTTGCCGCTGCGGCCAAACTTGCCCCTGTTCCGGGGCGCATGGCGTGCTACGGCGGCGATAAAGCCCCTAGTGTGGTAGTGGATTACGCGCATACACCTGATGCGCTGCACAGTGCCATGGGTGCCTTGCGTGCCCATCTGGGGGGGCAAGGAAAGCTCTGGTGCTTATTTGGATGTGGCGGCGAGCGGGATGCCGGTAAGCGGGCTGAGATGGCCAAAGTGGCTGAGCAGTTGGCGGATCGCATCGTGGTGACCGACGATAATCCCCGTCATGAAGTCGCCGAGCAGATTCGACAGCAGATCCATGCGGGCTTTACGGGCAGTGTGGCGGTAGATGATATAGGCGACCGGCGTCAAGCCATCCTTCACGCCGTGCATCAGGCTGCCGCTGACGACGTTATCTTGATCGCTGGAAAAGGGCATGAGGCGTATCAAGAGATTGAGGGCGTTCGGCATGCTTTCCAGGATGACGAGCAGGTGCTGCAAGCCTTGGCGACGCGGGGAGTTGCCTAATGTGGGCATTGGCAGAAATTGCCGCAGCGCTTGGCTGCCATGTCTCGGCAGAAAATGCCTCCTTGCCTATTTCATCGGTCGTCACCGATACGCGCAAGATTGAGCCTGGGTGTCTGTTTATTGCCCTAAAGGGGCCGCGCTTTGATGGCCACGAGTTTGTTGAACAAGCTCGGGAGCAGGGGGCAGCCGCCGCTTTGGTTGAACGCGCTGTTGATAGTGCGCTGCCTCAACTTATTTGTTCGGATACCCGGCTTGGACTGGGTCTGGTCGCACGAGCGTGGCGTCAGCGGTTTACATTGCCACTGGTAGCGGTCACCGGCAATAGCGGCAAAACCACCGTGAAAGAGATGACCGCGGTGCTGCTCGCTCCGCTGGGCAGCGTGTTAGCCACTGAAGGAAATCTTAATAACGATATTGGTGCCCCGCTAACGCTGCTGCGTTTATCCCCTCAACATCAAGCGGGTGTTGTTGAATTGGGTGCTAACCATCTGGGTGAAATCGCTTGGACCAGCCAGCTAGCGGCCCCGCAAGTCGCCATTATCACCAATGTGACGGGTGCCCATGTGGGCGAGTTTGGTGGTATGGGGCAGATTGCTCAGGCAAAGAGTGAAATTTTAGCCGGTCTTGGCACCCAGGGTACTGCTGTTATTAATCGTGATGACCGTTACTACAGCTTTTGGGCTGCCTGCGCTACTCCGCGGCAGATTGTAAGCTATGGCTTACATGAGGATGCGGACGTTCACGCACGGGCACTTTCCTGTGACCCCCAGGGGCGGTATGCTTTCACGCTTGTTGCGAACGGTCACGTCTTGGGTGACGTGCAACTGCCGCTTATCGGTAAGCATAATGTGAGTAATGCCCTGGCCGCTTCGGCTGCGGCATTGGCGCTCGGGGTTTCGGCAGAGCAAGTGGTGTCTGGATTAAGCCGGCTTGCTTCGCTGTCTGGCCGATTGAGCGTCGTGCCAGGCCTGCGCCAAGCCACCCTGCTGGATGATACTTACAATGCCAATCCAGGGGCGGTGAAAGCTGCCTTGGATGCACTGGCTAGTTTTCCTGCGCCACGCTGGTGTGCCTTGGGAGCGATGGGTGAACTGGGTGGCGAGTCGCATGCCTTGCATGCAGAGATCGGTCGCTATGCCGCGTCGTTAGGGGTGGATGCCTTGCTCACTTATGGCGAGGCGGCGCGCGCGGCATCGGAAGCCTTTGGTCGCGGGCAGCATTTTGACGACCACGAGACGCTAGTGCGTCATGTTATTAATACTCTTCCGCCTAACGCCACGCTGTTGGTGAAAGGGTCGCGTAGCGCAGGCATGGAAACTGTCATTGCCGCGCTACGTGCGGATGAAACAAGGTAAGCGCCGTTCATGTTACTTCATTTGGCGAATTTTTTAGCCCAATATCAGTCTGCGTTTCAAGTTTTTAACTATCTAACACTGCGTGTCATTCTGGCGGCACTCACCGCACTGATGCTCTGTCTCTGGCTAGGCCCGTGGGTGATTCGTCGCCTGGTAGAAGGGCAGATTGGGCAGGCGGTGCGCGATGATGGCCCGCAGTCACATCTTTCTAAAGCGGGCACTCCCACCATGGGTGGGGCAATGATTTTGCTCGCCATTGCTATCAGCACGTTGGTATGGGGCGACTTAACCAATTATTACGTTTGGGTAGTGTTGCTCGTTACCCTGGGCTTTGGGGCGGTTGGTTGGGTCGATGATTACCGCAAGGTAGTTGAGAAGAATCCCCGCGGCTTGCCTGCCCGTTGGAAATATTTCTGGCAGTCGGTGGTGGGTATCAGTGCCGCTGTGGTGCTTTATCTGACGGCCACTACGCCAGCTGAAACCAGCCTGCTGATTCCCATGTTTAAGGATGTGGCGCTACCGCTGGGCGTGTTCTATATCGTCCTGAGCTATTTTGTCATTGTGGGCAGTTCGAATGCTGTGAACCTCACCGATGGTTTGGATGGTCTAGCGATCATGCCCACGGTGTTGGTGGCGATGGGGCTTTCTGTGTTTGCTTACGCTAGCGGTAATGCGGTATTCGCTAACTATCTGCATATCCCGTTTATACACGGCACTGGAGAGCTGGCGGTGTTCTGCGCCACGATCGCAGGCGCAGGGCTCGGGTTTTTATGGTTTAACACCTATCCTGCTCAGGTTTTTATGGGCGATGTAGGCGCACTTGCCTTGGGGGCTGCCTTAGGCGTGGTCGCGGTGATTGTCCGTCAAGAGATCGTCCTGTTCATTATGGGCGGTATCTTTGTATTGGAAACCGTCTCTGTGATTCTTCAGGTGGGCTCTTATAAGCTGACCGGCCGTCGTATTTTCCGTATGGCACCGCTACACCATCACTACGAGCTGAAGGGGTGGCCAGAGCCACGGGTGATTGTGCGCTTCTGGATTATTACCGTCGTGCTGGTGTTGCTAGGCTTAGCCACGCTCAAAGTTCGTTAATAAACGTTCGTTGATAAGAGAAACAGCGGGCGGCGTTCGCCGCCTTTGGCGCATGGCATAAGGAGCCGCATGGTGCAGGTACCTAACGGATATACGCTGGTGGTCGGGCTAGGGCTTTCTGGTCAGGCAATATGCCGCCACCTTACCCGACAGGGTATGCCGTTTATGGTGGCTGATACCCGTGAAAAGCCGCCTGGGCTAGAGGATTTTTATCAGGCTTACCCCGGTATTAAAGTGCACTGCGGTCCGCTAACGGCGTTGGACGTGAGTCAAGCGCATGAAGTGGTGCTGAGTCCAGGCGTTGACCCTCGCACGCCAGGCTTGGAAGGTTTGCTTGAGCGCCATAATCCCGCCACGGGCGAGCCAATGCTGGTAGGCGAGATCGCGTTGTTCAAACGGGAGGTTAAAGCGCCCGTTGCCGCGATTACAGGCTCGAATGCTAAATCTACGGTCACCACCCTGTTAGGTGAAATGGCCGCTTCAGCAGGTGTTAATGCGGCCGTAGGGGGTAACCTGGGGACGCCTGCCTTAGACCTTTTATTCCTTCATCCGGATGCGGATCTCTACATCCTAGAGCTATCCAGCTTTCAGTTAGAAACCACCCCTTACTTGGGCGCTGCTTCGGTGGTGTTCTTAAATTTGTGCGATGACCACCTGGATCGCCACGGCGATCTTGCGGGCTACCGTCAGGCCAAACAGCAAATATTTATCGGTGCAGAGCACGCCGTAGTGAATGCTGATGATCCACAAACATGGCCGACTCAGCCGCTGAAACATATCGAGCGCTTTGGCATAGAAGCCGCTAATGACGCGGAGTGGCGGCTTATGGAGCGGCATGGACGTTGGTGGCTGATGCAGGGCAGTACGCCCTGGCAGGCTGTTGATGAGCTGCGTATGACCGGGCAGCATAATTACGCCAATGCACTGGCTGCGCTGGCCATGGGGCGAGCATTAGGTTTTGACCAAATCAGTATGTGCCGTGCTTTAACAGCGTTTGCGGGCTTACCGCACCGCAGTGAAACGATCGCAGAACTAAAGGGTGTCCGTTGGATCAATGACTCAAAAGGTACCAACGTAGGCGCTACGCTAGCGGCCATTAATGGGATTGGCCCAACACTGGATGGGCAGCTGATTCTGCTGGCAGGGGGAGTGGGTAAGGGGGCTGATTTCTCGCCGTTGGCGGCACCTCTGGCTAAGTGTGCTCGCGCTGCCATTGTGTTTGGTGCCGATGCGCCGCAGCTGTCGAAGGCCCTGGAAGGGGCGCTGCCTATTGAGCATGTCGGCCATTTAACGCAAGCGATGGAGATGGCCTTTGCCATGGCAACGCCCGGTGACTGCGTACTGCTGTCACCGGCTTGCGCTAGCCTAGACCAGTTTGCTAACTATCAAGCGCGCGGCGATGCATTTCGCCACTGGGTCGAGCAGAAAAGCAGCGAGATGATGCCATGAGTGATGAGTCCCTGAGCAGAATACAGCGCTGGCGCGCTGCGCTGACGACCCAGTATCTTCCTTGCGATATTTGGCTAATTGTGGCGGTAGTCGCGCTGGCGGGGCTCGGGTGGATCATGGTCAGCTCGGCGTCGGTAGGCCTGCTAGAAAATAGCTTTCACTACACCCGCCAGCACGGCGTGTTTCTTCTGCTGGCCATTATTGCCTGCCTGTTTATGCTCTGCGTGCCGCTGGAGCTATGGCGTCAGAATGCTGCGCTGATCCTGTTGGTCAGTATCTTTATGCTGGTCTTGGTACTGATCATCGGTCAAGAAGTGAACGGCAGTAAGCGCTGGATTTCACTGCCTGGGCCGTTTCCGAGTTTACAGGTGTCTGAGCTGGCGAAAATTGGCCTGATTTTTTACATGGCCGCGTTTATGTCACGTTTTACCTATGAACTGCGGCAGCGCGCTTTCACCATGTGGCGGCCTTTGGCGGTGCTAGCCGTACCTGCCAGCCTGCTTTTTTTAGCACCGGACTTCGGCGGTATGGTGGTGTATACCGTTTGTGTGATCGGTATGTTGATGATGTGTGGAGCATCGTTGACGTTGCTGCTGGGCAGTGGTGGTGTGCTCGGCTTCGGGGCCGTCATGATGGTAGTCATGGAGCCCTACCGGCTAGCCCGTTGGACGAGCTTTCTTGATCCCTGGGCAGACCAGTTTGCCACCGGCTACCAGTTAACCCAGGCATTGATCGCTTTTGGTCGTGGGCATGTGACAGGCACAGGGCTTGGTAACAGTGTGCAAAAGCTTCACTACCTGCCGGAAGCGCACACCGACTTTATTTTTGCCGTAGTCGCTGAAGAGCTGGGCATGATGGGTGCCATTGCCGTCGTTCTACTGTTTACGCTGTTTATTGTGCGTGCCATGTGGGTGGGTCGTCGGGCCGAGCTGGCTGGCCACTTGTTTGGTGCCTACGTCAGCTATGGTGTTGGGTTTATTGTTGCGGCTCAAGCGTTTATCAATATGGCGGTTAGCTCAGGGCTACTGCCCACCAAAGGGTTGA
Organism: Halomonas sp. SIMBA_159; assembly: GCF_046536035.1. Taxonomy (NCBI): domain Bacteria; kingdom Pseudomonadati; phylum Pseudomonadota; class Gammaproteobacteria; order Oceanospirillales; family Halomonadaceae; genus Halomonas; species Halomonas sp. SIMBA_159. The sequence goes on along the minus strand of NZ_JAWJBT010000016.1, from coordinate 55,727 downwards.
CTCTGCCGCTGATTAGCTACGGTGGCTCTAGTCTACTGGTGACTGGGATGATGATTGGTCTACTGCTGCGCGTAGACGCCGAAACCCGTCACCGTCCCCGGCGTACCCCCACACCCTATCGAGCACGCCGAGAACCTCGGTTATCGTAATTATTCAAGGAGTCGTTTGTGGCAACGAACTCGCGTCGACGGATATTGATTATGGCCGGTGGAACCGGTGGGCACGTTATTCCTGCGCTTTCGCTAGCGCATGCGTTACAGGCCAAGGGTGTCGACGTGGAATGGCTGGGAAGCCCGCGCGGTATCGAAAACCGTCTGGTGCCTAATGCAAATATTACCCTGCACACGATTGCGATTGAGGGGCTGCGTGGTAAAGGGCTGGCGGGCTGGTGCAAAGCCCCGCTAAACCTTTCTCGTGCAGTGATGCAGGCACGGCGCATTATTAAACGCTTTAAGCCTGATGTTGTCGTGGGGCTGGGCGGCTTTGCTAGTGGCCCTGGTGGGCTGGCGGCGTGGCTGTCAGGCGTTCCACTGGTGATTCACGAGCAAAATGCCGTGGCAGGCTTAACCAATAAAGTCCTTTCGCGTTTGGCTACCCGCACCTATACCGCGTTTGACAACGCCTTTGGCCGCCGTGCAGAGGTGATTGGTAACCCCGTGCGTGACGATATTGCCACGCTGGGGGAGCAGCCGAAAAAGGCCGTAGAGCTTGCTAACAGGCCGTTAAGGCTGCTTGTTGTGGGTGGCTCGCTGGGAGCCGTTGCTTTAAACGAGCGCTTACCCGTGGCGCTGGCTGCACTGCCTCCTGAAAGGCGTCCAGATGTGCGCCATCAGGCGGGTAAAGAGCGTGATGTGGCGACTGCCCAAGCCTATACAGAGCTTGGCATTGTGGCTGACGTTAGTCCCTTTATTGATGATATGGCGGCTGCATACGCATGGGCCGACCTAGTTGTGTGCCGAGCCGGTGCGTTAACCGTGGCTGAATTAGCCGCCGCAGCCAAGCCTGCGTTACTGGTGCCTTTTCCGTTTGCAGTGGATGACCATCAGCGAGTCAATGCTGACGTGCTAGTGAATGCGGGTGCGGCGCAGTGTGTCGTCCAATCAGCCCTCACTCCCGAGCGCTTAACTCAATTATTAAACGAATTACTCGACCCCGACAGGCTGGCTGATATGGCGTCTAAAGCGCGCCAAGCGGCTTATCTAGATGCCACTGAGCGTCTTGCCGAAGGCTGTTTGGGGTTAGTGAAGCAAGGAGAAACTGCGTGACCGATTCAGTGACTAACCTGTCGCCGCAGGGGGCTCGTCCCACTGGCCCTGGCATGCGCCGTATTAAGCGGCTGCATTTTGTAGGTATCGGTGGTGCAGGCATGTGCGGAATTGCTGAAGTGCTTGCCAATCAAGGTTACCAGGTGAGCGGTAGCGATATGAAAGCATCGGCCGTCGTTGAACGCTTGCGCCAGTGTGGCGTCAGCGTGGCGATTGGCCATGCCGAAGCCCATGTGCAAGGCGCCGATGTGGTCGTTGTCTCCAGCGCCATCGACGAGACCAATCCTGAGATACGCTGGGCGCATGAACACCGCGTGCCGGTGGTGCGTCGTGCTGAGATGCTCGCTGAGTTGATGCGTTTTCGTCATGGCATCGCCGTCGCGGGTACTCACGGCAAAACCACAACGACCAGCCTGACAGCAACGCTGCTGGCGGAAGGGGGGCTTGACCCCACGTTTGTGATTGGCGGAAAGCTGACCAGCGCAGGTGCCAATGCGCGCCTGGGCGAAGGCGACTACTTAGTGGCCGAAGCAGATGAGTCCGATGCCTCTTTCCTTCACCTGCAGCCCATGGTGTCGATTGTTACCAATATCGATGCTGATCATATGGCCACCTATGGGGGGGACTTTGAACGCCTGAAAAGCACCTTCATCGAGTTTCTGCATAACCTGCCATTCTATGGCTTGGCGGTGCTGTGTATCGATGACCCTCATGTGCGCGTGCTGTGTGACCAAGTTAAACGTCAGTTCGTGACCTACGGATTCGATGAAGATGCCGATTATCGCATCGTTGATTTCTCCCAGCAGGGCGCGGAAGTCTCGTTTACGGCACTGCGCCCTGCTGGAGCGGCACCGCTCGCTATTCGTCTCGCCATGCCTGGCCGTCATAATGCGCTCAATGCGATGGCAGCCATTGTCGTGGCAACCGATGCGGGCGTAAGCGATGACGCCATTCAGCGCGGGCTGGCTGGCTTTGCCGGTGTGGGTCGGCGTTTTCAGGTGCATGGACACTACCCTGCGCCTGCTGGCGGCGGCGACATCATGCTAGTGGACGACTACGGCCACCACCCCCGTGAAGTGGATATGGTGATTAAGGCCGTGCGTGCCGGTTGGCCCGAGCGCCGCCTTGTCATGCTTTATCAGCCTCACCGTTACAGCCGCACACGGGATCTTTATGAAGACTTTGTGCGCGTGCTCTCTCAGGTAGACACCTTGGTGCTGTTAGACGTGTACAGCGCAGGAGAAGCCGTGCTGCCGGGAGCCGAGGGCAGAACGCTGGCGGGGTCTATTCGCCAACGGGGTGAGGTCGACCCGCTGTTTGTCGAGCACAAACAGGAACTGCCTGCGTTGCTACACAATGTACTTCGCCCTGGCGATATTTTGATTACCCAGGGAGCCGGGGACGTGGGCGGGATCTCACTCCGCCTCGCCCAAGCGCAGCTTGAGCTTGATGAGGTGGTGCTATGAACAGTGGGCAGCGCGGTAGTTTAGAGCGCGTGGTGGTGGTTTATGGTGGCACATCAGCTGAGCGTGACGTTTCACTGAAAAGTGGTGCTGCCATTCTTGCGGCTCTCAAGCGTCAGGGAGTGGATGCGGTTGGCTATGATCCCAAAGAGGGTGGCCTAGCGGGACTTGAGCGCCTGGCGCCTAGTGCGGTCTTCGTCGCGCTACACGGGCGCGGGGGAGAGGATGGTACGTTTCAAGGCGCTTTAGAGCTTCTGGGTGTGCCCTACACCGGCAGTGGAGTACTAGCTTCTGCGCTTGGAATGGATAAGCAGCGTACTAAGCAGGTATGGCAAGCCGTAGGACTACCAACGCCTGAGAGCATCATGCTCAGCGAAAATGCGGATTGGTCTGCGGTGGTTGACCAGCTGGGATTGCCGATGATGGTCAAACCTGTGCATGAAGGCTCTACGCTGGGTATTAGCATTGTCAAAAGCCAGGACGAGTTAAAAGCTGCTTATATTGCTGCTGCTAAGTTTGATGCCCGCGTTATGGCTGAGCGTTTTATTGTGGGCGACGAATATACCGTGGCCTTGCTGGGTGATGAGGTGCTTCCTGCTATTCGCGTTGAAGTGCCGGGTGGCTTCTACGATTACGAGGCCAAGTACATCGCCAATACCACCCAGTACCACCTGCCATGTGGCTTGTCTGAACAGGATGAACAGGCGCTTGCGGCGCTGTGTAAAGACGCCTTTTTAGCGGTAGGCGGCGAAGGGTGGGGGCGGATTGACGTGATGAGAGATGCTGCGGGTAAGTGCTGGTTGATTGAGGTCAATACCGTACCGGGTATGACTGATCACAGCCTTGTGCCCCAGGCGGCCGCGCATGCGGGCATCGACTTTGATCACTTGGCCATGCGCATCTTACATACCGCCGTTCAGCCGAGCACGCCGTAATGGGTGTGTGGTTAGTATGAACGTTATGAAAAGACGCAACGCATGGTTAGGCGTTTTGCTGCTGGCGCTGTTGTTAGGCGCTGGCAGTCGAGCCCTATGGCTGTGGTTAGATCGCCCTATCGAGCGCGTGTCAATTCGTGGTGAGTGGGAGTATGTGAGCGCGGATTACCTGCGTACCCAGCTAGCGCCGATGGTGCAAGAAGCGACTTGGCTCTCTGCCGATTTAGGCGAGCTTCGCCGTCGAGCGTTGAACATTGGCTGGCTGTATGAGGTGCGTATCTCGCGGGAGTGGCCAAACGCATTAGTGTTTGAGCTTGTTGAGCAAACGCCTGTCGCACGTTGGAATGATGACTTTCTGTTAAATCCTGAGGGTGAGCCGTTCGCGTTTGCTCCGCTAGAAGTGCCAAACGGTCTGCCTGATTTAGCCGGGCCTGCGGGTAGTAGTGAAGAAGTACTGGCTTACTACAATCGCTTGATGCCCCACTTTGCTGGGCTGGCGCTGTCGCTTTCTCAGCTACGCCTTGAGCCCCGCGGTGCATGGCGCCTGCAACTGGGCGACGGTGTCTGGGTGATGTTAGGTCGACGCCAGCACGGCGAGCGGCTGGCCAGGTTATCAGCCTCTTGGCAGCGCGAGCTTTCTAGCCTAAAAGACCATATTCGCTATATTGACCTACGCTATCCGAATGGCGTTGCGGTCGCTTGGCATGGTGAAACCGATTTTCAAGAGAGTGAACAGCCGGGGCAAGAAGAGTAACAATAGCTGACAATGTGCAAAAAGTAGGAAAGGTGAGTGGTTGCCAACGCCCAAAGACCCGCCATTGGGGTTTAAATTGACTCCCAAGCCAATTATCGTGGGCGTGGGGTAGTCGTATTGCGACTATTGTTTCTATACTATGTCCCTAGCGGTGATATGGGTGCGTTTTGATTATCCTGTCAGCGGTTCGCTCAATCAGCTAATGTTAAGTTTATATCTATTCATTTAATTTGGAAGGTGCTCTTTTTTGCCTCGGCAAATAAAGTGTCTTCCGCGTTTATTAAAACGACGTCAAGGAGATTTACCGACTCATGGCAGGCTCACCCAACGCATCCAATATGGTTGTCGGGCTGGACATTGGAACGTCCAAGGTCGTCGCGATAGTCGGTCAGCCCACTGATGATGGTGGGATTGAGATTGCCGGTATCGGTTCCCACCCCTCGCGCGGCATGAAGCGTGGCGTTGTCATCAATATTGAGTCAACCGTTCAGTCCATTCAGCGTGCTGTTGAAGAAGCAGAATTGATGGCGGGTTGCGATATTCATTCGGTATATGTGGGAGTAGCCGGGAGCCACATTAGCTCCATGAACTCCGATGGCGTGGTGGCGATTAAAGAGCGCGAAGTGACGCCTTCTGATATCGAGCGCGTGATTGATTCTGCTCGGGCTCGAGCGATTTCTGAAGGGCAGCGCGTGCTGCATGTTTTGCCACAAGAGTTTTCCATCGATGCCCAAGGCGGGATCCGTGAGCCGCTCGGTATGTCCGGCGTGCGCTTAGAAGCTCAGGTGCACTTGGTCACTGCCGCATTAAACGCAGTTCAAAATATTGAAAAATGCGTGCGTCGCTGTGGGTTAGATGTTGACGCGATCATTCTGGAACAGCTGGCCTCTAGCATGGCGGTGTTAACGGAAGATGAGCGTGAGCTGGGTGTCTGCATGGTAGACATTGGCGGCGGAACCACGGATATGGCTATCTTTACGGAAGGTGCTATTCGTCACACGGCGGTGATTCCTATCGCTGGTGACCAAGTGACCAACGATATTGCCATGGCGCTGCGCACCCCGACTCAGCATGCGGAAGAGATTAAAGTTAAGTATGCTTGCGCCCTGACGCAGTTGGCCGCAAGCGATGAAATGATTAAGGTTCCTAGCGTAGGCGACCGTCCGGCAAGAGATCTATCGCGCCAGGCGCTGGCCGAAGTGGTTGAGCCACGCTATGAAGAACTGTTTACCTTGGTAAGAGACGAATTACGCCGTAGCGGCTATGAGGATATGGTGGCTGCGGGAGTGGTGCTCACCGGCGGCACCTCGCGCATGGAGGGTGTAAGTGAGCTGGCAGAGGAGATTTTTCATATGCCGGTTCGTATTGCCTGCCCGCAAAATGTCAGAGGCTTGGCAGATGTGGTTCGCAATCCTATCTATGCGACGGGCGTTGGTTTACTGCATTATGCATTGCAGGAAACTCGTCATGGGCAAGGCCTAGAAAGCCACGGGGGAGTCGTTGCTGCCCACAAAGGACGCAACGAATTAGCCCGGCGTGATATCAAGGATGGCCATTCGGCGCTGGCAAGAATCAAAGGCTGGTTCAAAGGAAATTTCTGATAGGGCCGCAAGCGCGGTTCAGGAGACGGGGCTTATGTTCGAATTGGTAGATAACGCACCCTCGAGCAGTGCGGTCATCAAAGTAGTGGGCGTTGGCGGCGGCGGTGGTAACGCTGTCAACCACATGGTCGAGAGCAACATTGAAGGCGTCGAATTTATTTGCGCCAATACCGATGCTCAAGCACTCAAGCGCGTATCGGCAAAAACGGTGCTGCAGCTTGGTAGCGAAATAACCAAAGGGCTTGGCGCAGGCGCTAACCCTGAAGTGGGTCGTCAGGCGGCAATGGAAGATCGCGATCGTATCGCTGAACTGCTGAGCGGTGCTGATATGGTCTTCATCACTGCCGGTATGGGGGGCGGTACGGGTACTGGTGGTGCTCCCGTTGTCGCACAAGTGGCTAAAGAACTCGGCATTCTCACGGTAGCGGTCGTTACGCGCCCCTTCCCGTTTGAAGGGCCGAAGCGTATGCGTGCCGCAGAAGAGGGGATGAAAGAGCTCTCTGAGCACGTCGACTCATTGATCACTATTCCCAACGAAAAGCTGCTATCAGTGCTGGGCAAAAATGCCACGCTGCTAACAGCCTTCAGTGCCGCTAACGACGTGCTGCTAGGTGCGGTTCAAGGTATTGCTGAGCTGATCACTAGCCCTGGTATCATTAACGTCGACTTCGCGGACGTGCGCACGGTGATGTCCGAAATGGGCATGGCGATGATGGGCACAGGCGGCGCGACGGGTGAAAACCGTGCTCGTGAGGCCGCTGAAAAGGCTATCCGCAGTCCGCTGCTGGAAGATATCGATCTGCACGGTGCCCGTGGCATCTTGGTCAACATTACCGCTGGCCCGGATCTTTCCATTGGTGAATTCAACGATGTAGGCGCCACCGTCCAAGAGTTTGCTTCGCAAGAAGCGACTATCGTGGTTGGTACGTCCATCGATATGGAAATGTCTGATGAACTGCGCGTGACCGTTGTAGCGGCAGGGCTAGACGGCAGCAAAGCAAAAGCGGCCGCGGCGCGTGAGCCAGCTCGTCGTTCAGCGGCAGACGTGGGTGGTTCTGATTACCGCAAACTGCAGCAGCCCACCGTTATGCGCCAGCAGGCAACAGCTCGCGCTGAAGCGGAGGCAGCACCCAAGCCGCGCGCTGAAAAACGTCGTTCAGCAGATGCTGACGATTATCTCGACATCCCCGCATTTTTGCGCCGTCAAGCGGATTAACCCCCGCTATCAGGCTCATTGAGGCAGCAAACGAGAGTTTTATTGGTTAAAACGCTCGTTTGCTGTTAAAGTGAACACTGTTTGATAACTTTCTTTCCCCTGCGGGCTTTGTAGCATCTAGCTGCGAACCGCCGTCATTAGAGCTTGACCACTACCCATGATCAGACAACGCACATTACAAAACGTCATTCGCGCCACGGGAGTGGGTCTGCACTCTGGCAAAAAAGTCCATATGGCTTTGCGTCCGGCGCCGGCCAATACCGGCATTGTGTTTGTCAGAACCGATCTGGACCCAGTGGTACACGTGCCTGCCCGCGCCGAATTGGTGGAAGACACCACGCTGTGCACTGCGCTCTCTTATGAAGGCGTTAAAGTTGCCACTGTTGAACACCTGATGTCGGCTTTTGCTGGCCTAGGTATCGATAATGCCTACGTCGACATTAGTGCGCCTGAAGTGCCTATTATGGACGGCAGCGCCAGCCCCTTTGTGTTCCTGATTCAATCAGCGGGCATTTTGGAGCAGGAAGCAGCCAAGAAGTTTATTCGCATTAAGCGCCGTATCGGCGTCACCGATGGTGATAAAGAGGCTACCTTTTTGCCTCATCAAGGTTTCAAAGTCTCGTTTGCCATTGACTTTGACCATCCGGTCTTTGAACAGCAGAAGCAGACCGCACTCATCGATTTCTCGACCACATCGTTCGTGAAAGAAGTCTCTCGTGCACGTACCTTCGGCTTTATGCGCGATTTAGAGTATCTTCGCTCTAACAATCTGGCGCTGGGTGGCAGCTTAGAAAATGCCATTGTGGTTGATGATTACCGCATTGTGAACGAAGGTGGGTTACGTTACGAAGACGAATTCGTTAAGCACAAAGTGTTGGATGCCATCGGCGATCTTTATCAGTTGGGGTACAGCCTAATTGGTGAATTCCGTGGGGTGAAATCTGGTCATGCCCTGAATAACCAGCTATGTCGCGAGCTGATGGCACAGCCGGACGCTTTTGAAATTGTAACGTTTGAAGAAGAGAAAGCAGTGGCGCCTATTTCCTATGCCGCTCCTGCTATGGCATAACGTGCCATACAGCAAAATGTTGGGGCAGTTGAGTTGAAATAATGAAATGGCCCCCCACTTTATAAAGCATCGCTACGGCGGTGCTTTATGCGTTTAAGAGCGCTGCTTTTTATCGTTTCGGTTCAGTAGGGCGAGTAGCGTGCGAAGCCAGCCGTTCAAGGGCGTTTTTTAATCGAGGGTTGTCAGTGTCTTTGGCGCACTCAGCCAGCGTTTTACCCGCATCGTCTGATAGTGTGCGTGTGTAGCGTTTAGGCGTTTCGATGGGGCGTATTGGGCGAACTTTTAGTGTAAACCCTGTGACCCCTTCAAAGCCTGGCAACTGGTGGAGTAAGGCCAAAAGGCGTGACTGTTCATAGCGCAACCACGTTAACCAGCTGGCTTGTCCGCTGATCAGGGTAAGGCGCCCGTTGCTGAAGCCGCCGACAAAGATGTGCTCACGCATCTCTTCTGGTAAATGGGCGCGAAGGTGGCGCTGTGCCTGATCAATAAGGCGGGACTGACGCATTAGCTGACCGACACCGCCAGACTTGGTCAGCAGTTGGGCAATGGGCTGTGCGCGAGAACGCTTAACCTTTATACTCATCAACTTAATTCCTAGGGTGTTGCTAGTAACGTCGTGCTGGCGAATACAAACAGCGCCTATGATTGACCGCCAATGAACAGAGCCTAACACGCTCGGGAGCCAGTCCACAGCATGCCATCAACGTCAGGGATCGTTTCTGCTTCGCCATGGCGTCAACGACGCTATGGCTTAGCACGTTGGTGGCTGGCTGGCCTGTTGGTGAGCTGTTTACTGCCCGCTAGTTTACATCCTTCAGATGCGCTGCGAAGCAGCGACCGCAGCGTCTGTATCTGCTTTTGGATGCCAGCAATGCTGCGCGCCCAATCGCATTGGATTGCCAAAAAGCGTCGTGCGCTTCGTCGCTGGGTCTCGCGCCAAACGCGCTGGTTATCCAACGTCCGCCGTCGTCCTCTCTGGTTACCGCTGATCACGCTGCGCTTTGTTGCCGCCAGCGATGTGCTTACCCCCCGTGGCCCGCCCACTAAACAACGCATTGATTAAATTTATCCGCATTTGCCTTGTATAAAGGGCGCACCTGGATGGGTCGCTCACGATGATCTGGAAATTTCATGATTAATAATTTGCTACGTAAAGTGGTCGGCTCTAAAAACGACCGTGAAGTTAAACGCATGCAAAAAAGCGTGCAGAGCGTCAATGCGTTAGAAGAGTCATTGGCTGGCCTAAATGATGGCGAGCTGCAGGCCAAAACCGCCGAGCTGCGCCAGCGGCTAGACGAAGGCGAGTCACTGGATAATCTGTTGCCAGAAGCGTTTGCGGTGGTCCGCGAGGCGAGCAAACGGGTAATGGGCATGCGTCACTTTGATGTGCAGATGGTCGGTGGTATGACGCTGCATCGTGGCCGTATCGCCGAAATGAAAACCGGTGAAGGTAAAACCCTGGTAGCCACGTTGGCCGTCTATTTGAACGCCTTGCCAAACAAGGGTGTTCACGTGGTCACGGTCAATGACTATTTGGCACGTCGTGACGCCGAATGGATGCGTCCGCTGTATGAGTTTTTGGGTCTCTCGGTAGGCGTTATCTTCTCGGGCCAAACCGGTGAAGAGAAGCGCCACGCTTATCAGTGCGATATTACGTACGGTACCAACAACGAGTTTGGCTTTGACTATCTGCGCGATAACATGGCCTTCTCGCTGGAAGATAAGGTTCAGCGTGGCCTGCACTACGCCATCGTGGATGAAGTCGACTCCATTTTGATCGACGAAGCGCGGACCCCGCTGATTATCTCTGGCGCGGTTGACGAAAATACCGATCTATACGGCATCGTGAATCGTCTGGCACAGCAGCTTGAGCAAGGCGAAGTCTCAGAGGACGATGAGGCACCGGTGAGCGGTGACTTCGTGCTTGAAGAGAAACAAAAGCAGGTGGAACTGACGGAGCAAGGCCACAACAAAGTGGAAGAGCTCATGCGGGCCGAGGGGCTGTTGGGTGAAGGCGAGTCGCTCTATGCTGCCCAAAACCTCAACCTGCTGCAGCACATGCACTCAGCGCTGCGCGCTCGCCATCTCTATCATCTGGATGTTGACTACATCGTGGCCGAAGGTCAGGTGGTGATTGTCGATGAGCACACTGGTCGTACCATGCCGGGGCGCCGTTGGTCAGAAGGCCTGCACCAGGCTGTAGAAGCCAAAGAAGGCGTGACAGTGCAGCGTGAAAGTCAGACGCTGGCCTCTACGACTTTCCAGAACTACTTCCGTCTGTATGAAAAACTGTCGGGTATGACGGGTACCGCGGATACAGAGGCGTTCGAATTCCGTCAGATCTATGGCCTGGATGTCATCGTTATTCCGACGAACCGCGCGTTGGCACGTAAAGATCTGAATGACCTGGTGTACCTGAGTGCGGAAGAGAAGTACGAAGCTATTATCAAGGACGTAAAAACCGAAACGGAAGCAGGCCGCCCTGTGCTGGTGGGTACCGCTTCTATCGAAACGTCTGAATATCTGGCGCGCCTCATGCGCGATGCCGGGCTGAAATTTAACGTGTTGAACGCCAAGCAGCACCAAAGCGAAGCGGAAATTATTGCCCAGGCTGGTCGTCCCGGTGCTATCACGATTGCCACCAACATGGCGGGTCGCGGTACCGACATTATGTTGGGCGGTAACTGGGAAGCAGAAGCAGCGAAGCTGCAAAACCCAAGCCAAGCACAAATTGATGCGCTGAAGGCTGAGTGGAAAAAACGCCACGACGCGGTGCTGGAAGCCGGTGGTTTGCACGTCGTGGGTTCTGAGCGCCATGAGTCTCGGCGTATCGATAACCAGCTTCGTGGTCGTGCTGGCCGTCAGGGCGACCCGGGTTCTACGCGCTTCTTCCTCTCTTTAGAAGACAGCCTGATGCGCCTGTTTGGCTCTGATCGCGTCAAGCGCTTAATGCAGGCCTTGGGCCTGGAGCGTGGCGAAGCCATTGAACACAAAATGGTCTCTAATGCCGTCGAGCGCGCCCAGAAAAAAGTCGAAGGCCGTAACTTTGATATTCGTAAGCAGCTCTTGGAGTACGATGACGTCGCTAACGACCAGCGCCGCGTGATCTACGAGCAGCGCAACGAAATTCTCGCTGCGGATGAAGTGTCTGCTGCCGTAGTGGGCATTCGTGAAGAAGTGATGGAGGAGGCGATTAGTGATTACGTGCCGCCTCAAAGTCTCGCCGAACAGTGGGATCTGCACGGCTTAGAAGCGCATCTGAAAACCGAGTTTAATCTCGATGCGCCGGTCGCACAGTGGGCCGCAGAAGATGAGCGCTTTAGCGAAGAGAAGCTACGCGAGCGCCTGCAAGCTATGCATCGTGAGGCGTACGACGCCAAGATTGAATCGGCCGGTGCGGCACTTATACGTCGCTTCGAGAAGCAGGTGATGCTCCAGGTGCTGGATACGCGTTGGAAAGAGCACCTGCAGTCCATGGATCACCTGCGTCGTGGTATCCACCTGCGTGGCTATGCACAAAAGAACCCTAAGCAGGAGTACAAGCGCGAATCCTTCGAGCTGTTCCAACACCTGCTGACCAATATTAAATCTGATGTGACGCGCATTCTCAGTCACGTTCAGGTGCGCCAGCCAGAAGAAGTCGATGCCCTGGAACAGAAACGCCGTGAAGAGCTTGCACGTGAAAAAGCCACGGCTGCTAGCCGTCATGACGCGCCTGACGCTGAGAACGAGGCAGCGCCGGGAGCTGATGGGCGTCCGCTACGTCGTGAAAATCCCAAAGTAGGCCGCAATGATCCTTGTGTATGCGGTTCGGGTAAAAAATATAAGCAGTGCTGCGGCAAACTAAGCTAATCACGTCTGGCGAAAGCGAACGTAGAGGAGAAAAACATGGCGGTGGGAAACCTTCCCTTTCCGGAATTGCCACCCCTCAGTGGGGTGCGCCTGGGCACTGCAATGGCGGGCATTAAGAAGCCGGATCGCCGTGATATGGTGGTGATTGAGCTACCGGAGACGGCCACCGTGGCGGGTGTTTTCACCCGCAATGCGTTCTGCGCTGCTCCGGTAGTGGTTGCCAAGCAGCATCTGGAGCAGTGCGCCAGTAGCGGCCTTGCGCCGCGTTATTGGTTAATTAATACCGGTAATGCCAATGCGGGTACAGGTGAGGCTGGCTTGCAAGATGCTTATGCCAGCTGTGCCGCTGTTGCTGAGCAGGCAGGCACTGATCAGGCTCAGGTGCTGCCGTTCTCTACGGGCGTGATTGGCGAGCCTCTGCCAATGACCCGCCTGCTGGCGGGCTTGCCGGACGCGTTTGATACGCTGGCCGACTCAAGCCAAGCGTGGCAGCAGGCAGGTGAAGGTATTCTAACCACCGACACCCGCGCAAAGGGAGCCACGGTGACCGTTGATATTGGCGACCAGCAGGTCACCATTAACGGGATTACCAAAGGCTCGGGCATGATTAAACCCAATATGGCCACCATGTTGGGGTTTGTAATCACCGATGCGGCGATTGAGCAGCCCTTGCTTGCCACGCTGCTGCGAGAAACGGTGGATCGCTCGTTCAACTGCATCACTGTCGATAGCGATACTTCTACTAATGATGCCTGCATGTTAGCCGCCACGGGGGCGGGGGCTCACATTGAGAGCGAAGAGCAGATTGCTGTTTTCCGTAACGCCCTGCAGCGAGTGATGACTGAGCTTGCCCAGTCGATTATTCGCGATGGTGAAGGCGCGACTAAATTCATCACGCTACAGGTGAATGAGGCCAGTACTCGCCAAGAGGCGCTGGATGTAGCGTTTACCGTGGCACACTCGCCGCTGGTAAAAACTGCGCTCTACGCCTCGGATGCCAACTGGGGGCGTATTTTGGCCGCGGTGGGTCGTGCGCCGGTTGAAGCGTTTGACGTCAGCCGGGTCGTGATTGACTTAGGCGATGTGCGCTTAGTAGAGAACGGTGGCCGCGCCGGTAGTTATACCGAAGCCGCCGGCAGTGCCGTCATGGCGCAGGAAGAGATCACGATTCGCATTAATTTGGGGCGTGGTGAAGAGGGTGCCACCGTGTGGACCTCGGATCTCTCCCATGACTATGTGTCCATCAACGCGGATTACCGCAGCTAAGGCTGTAGTAACGTGCTAACGCAGCGAGATAGCGTCGTGCAGTACAGGCGGCGCGCACAAAGTGGATAAGACGTAATGAGTGTAATGGTAAAACGACGGGTTCATGTCGCAGCGGCGGCAATGATTAGCGCTGATCAAAAGCACGTGCTGATCGCACGCCGACCTTCCAACGTCGACCACGGCGGTTTATGGGAGTTTCCCGGTGGCAAGCTGGCCCCTTATGAGACAGGGCTTGAAGGTCTGAAGCGTGAGCTGCATGAAGAGCTAGGCGTTGAGATTGTGCGTGCTCAGCCGCTCATCCGCGTTCACCATGAGTACCCTGACAAGCATATTTTGCTGGATGTGTGGCAGGTGCATGAGTTTGCTGGAGAACCGTTTGGTCGTGAAGGCCAGGCAGTGCGCTGGGTGCCGATGGGTGAGCTGGTGAACTATCCGTTCCCGGCGGCAAACCTGCCTATCTTACGTGCTGTGATGCTGCCCACTGAGTATCTGATTACCGGTGAGGAAGCCGACGATGAGCGCTTCGAGGCACTGTTAGAGCGCGCTCTGCGTGAAGACAATATCCGCCTTGTGCAGCTGCGAGCTAAAAGTTTGGACGATGCAGCCTATGTTGCCCGTGCCGAGCGAGCGCTCAAGCTTTGCCGTGAGTACGGCGCTAAGCTGCTGCTCAACGGTGAGCCTGCACTCCTGGACCAGGTCGATGCGGATGGTATTCACCTGACCAGTGCGCGTTTAATGCAGCTGGACCGTCGCCCGATTGCGGAAAACAAGTGGCTGTCGGCCTCCACGCATGATCAAAAGCAGCTTTCCCAAGCGGCAGTGCTGGGCTGTGATTTTGTCACGCTTTCCCCGCTGCGCACCACGCCATCACACCCGGAAGTGGCTCCGATGGGCTGGCACGACTTCCAGCAGCTGGTGGAACGTGCCGGTATGCCGGTATTCGCGCTGGGCGGTATGACCCGCTTTGACGCCAACCACGCTCGCGCGGTGGGTGCTCAGGGTATTGCGTCAATTCGCGATTTCTGGAAATAAGTGCCGGGAAATAAAAGATGTCGGCTTAAGCGCTGATAGCAAAACGCCTGCTCTGATAACAGAGCAGGCGTTTTTGATTTTCAAATGCTCGAATAAGCTTAATCGCGGTAGCGGCGGGTTAGGTCGCCATAAGCGTCGACACGGCGATCGCGCAGGTAGGGCCAAATACGGCGGGTGTTTTCGCTACGCGCCATATCCAGGCTCACGACCAACTGCTCAGTCTCTTCACCGGCATGGGCTAATAGCTCGCCTTGTGGGCCGCAAATAAAGCTGCCGCCCCAAAACGCGATACCGTCGCCAACGCCGGAGTGGTCGGCCTCAAAGCCTACGCGGTTTGCCACCAAGACGGGCAGGCCATTCGCGACGCCGTGGGCGCGCTGAATCAGCGTCCAGGCATCTTTCTGGCGGGTTTTTTCCGCGTCGTCGTCATTAGGATCCCAGCCAATAGCGGTGGGGTAGAGCAGTAGCTCAGCACCCGCCAACGCCATTAAACGGGCGGCCTCTGGATACCACTGATCCCAGCACACCAAAATGCCTAATCGACCCACTGAGGTGTCAATCGGCGTAAAGCCCTCTTTGCGGGCGTCGTCGGCGTCGCCAGGGGTGAAGTAAAACTTCTCATAGAACCCTGGGTCGTCTGGGATATGCATCTTGCGGTACTGGCCAACCCGCCCTTTGGCGCGGTCGTACACAACGGCGGTGTTGTGATAGAGCCCCGCCGCGCGCTTTTCAAACAGCGAACCTACCAGCACGATATCCAGCTCTTTTGCCAGTGCCGCCAACCGCTGTCCCGTCGGGCCATCCAGTGGCTCAGCGAGATCAAACAGTGCCGGGTCTTCGTATTGGCAGAAGTAGTGGGTAGCATGCAGCTCTTGCAGCAGCACTAGCTGTGCCCCTTGGCTGGCTGCTTGGCGAATGCCCGCTTCGCTTTCGGCCAGGCTACGCGCTTTATCGGGCCATGCGGCTTGTTGAATCACCGCAACGTTAAGTGTCTGGGACATGCTGCCCTCCTTAAGAGTGAGTGGTCGCAGGCACAAGCGTACCTTTGGGTAGCTGCATGGTTAAACAGTGCAGGCTGCCGTGCTGACGAATCACGCTGACGCACTCAATGGGGATCAGCGTATGTTCTGGGAAAGCGACGGCCAGCGCTTGCAGTGCGGTGACATCGGCTGGGTCGCCATAGGTAGGCACCAGCACCGCATCATTAATAATCAAAAAGTTCGCATAGGTGGCCGGTAGGCGATGCCCATCTTCCGGGTCAAAACAAGCCTGGGGCCAGGGCAGCGGAATAAGCTGGTAGGGCTCTCCGTTACGCTGACGGAAGGCTTTCAACTCCTGCTCCATTGCCTGCAGGGCCGTGTAGTGTGGGTCAGTGGGGTCGTCACAGCGCACATAGGCAATGGTCGAGGGGTTACAAAAACGTGCCAGGGTGTCCACATGGCTGTCCGTGTCGTCGCCTTCTAAATGCCCATTGGCTAGCCACAGCACGCGGTCTACGCCAAAGTCATCTGCCAAAAGCGCTTCAACGTCTTCTCGAGAGAGCGATGGATTGCGGTTTGTGTTGAGCAGGCACGCTTCCGTGGTGAGCAGTGTGCCTTCGCCGTCAGTCTCGATAGCCCCGCCTTCCAGCAACATCTCCCGAGAAGAGACTGGGCAGGCCCATACGCCCGCATCGGCTAGCCACTGGGTTAGCTGATTGTCCCGCTCAGCAGGGAATTTACCGCCCCAGCCGGTAAAGGTGTAATCCAGCAGCAGCGGCTGGTTATCTTCGTCCAATACCGTGATCGGCCCATGATCTCGCGCCCAGGTATCGTCGGTCGGTGCGACAATCAGCAGCAGCTGATGTTTGGGGATGCCGTAGGCATCGAACGTGGCGTTCAGGCGCTGATGGGTCGCCTCGTCTGGCACGCTGATAATCACGCGCTGATAGCGCGCCGTGGCAAGCACAATGCGCTCAAGCGTTGCTTCGATACGCGACAGCATATAAGCCCAGTCGCCGTCTGGACGGGGCCAGGTGAGCTGTAGGCCATCTTGAGGGTGCCATTCGGGCAATAAGCGGTGAGTCTTGGTAGCCAACGTAAAAGGTGCTCTCACTAGTCAGAATAAGCTTACCCGGCGGGCAAGAGGGTCGGGCGCAATTTAGGGGGTTGCTCCTCAACTTGCAAGCGATACCGTTATAAAGGGAACGGCCTTGGAGAGGGCGACTCTAAGGCTGCGTTTGCACATGCAGCCATGTTAAAAAAACCGTACCATGGACGCCCATTATTAAGGAATGTAGCCATGCTTGATCGTTTGCCTTTTCTGGTGGGGCTGCGCTATGTGCGCGCTAAACGCCGGAACCACTTTATTTCGTTTATCTCCCTAACATCGATGCTGGGTCTGATGCTGGGGGTGGCGGTACTCATTCTCGTGCTGTCGGTGATGAACGGATTTGATCACGAGCTGCGCACGCGCATTTTAGGCATGGTGCCCCACACCAAAATTGAGTCCCAGGAAGGGTTGGTAGAGTGGGAGGCGTTGGCAGAGCAATTAGTACAGCGCGATCGAGTAATTGGTGCAGCCCCTTACGTTGAGCAGCAGGGCATGTTCTCCGCTGGCGGCCGCAACCAGGGCGCGATGGTTAACGGCATTCATCCGGATTGGGAAGACCAGGTCTCCATTATTGGTGAGCACATGCGCCAAGGAGAGTTGGCGGATCTAGTGCCCGGTGAATGGAATGTCGTGCTGGGTTCGATGCTCGCCCGCAGGCTAGGCGTTGGCGTGGGTGATCGTGTGACGCTGCTGGTGCCAGAAGCCTCTATTACGCCAGCAGGCGTTTTCCCCCGGCTGAAGCGGTTTACCGTCAGCGGTATTTTCAGTGTAGGTGCCGATCTAGACGCCAATTTGGCCTACGCCAATATTGAAGATATGCAAACGCTGGCACGCATGGGCGATGCGGTTGGTGGTTTGCGCCTAGAGCTAGATGACCTGTTTATCGCCGGTAGCGAAACTCAGGCCATTGTGAACGAGTTGGGCCCAGGCTACAGCGGCTCCGACTGGACGTTCTCCCATGGCAATCTCTTCCAAGCGATTCAGATGGAAAAACGCATGATCGCGCTGCTGTTGACCGTGATTATTGCAGTTGCCGCGTTCAATATTGTGTCGACGCTGGTGATGGTGGTGACGGATAAGCGTGCGGACATTGCTATTTTACGCACCATTGGTGCCACGCCGGGCTCCATTATGGGTATTTTCATTGTGCAGGGGCTAGCGATTGGCCTGATCGGCATTGCGGTAGGCGTTACCGTGGGCATTCTGCTGGCGCTCACCATTTCCGATTTGATTGGCTGGTTTGAAACGGCGTTTGGTATTCAATTCCTGGATGCGGGGGTTTACTTCATTAGCGACCTGCCGTCGCGTCTGGAGTGGAGCGATGTGCGCGATATCGTACTGGCCGCGTTTGGCCTGACGTTCCTCTCGACGCTTTATCCCGCATGGCGAGCTGCTCGCGTTCAGCCTGCTGATGTACTGCGCTATGAATAAGGATGCCCCGATGACGTCAACCACCTCTAACGCCGTAATGCTGGAATGCCGGGGGCTTACCCGTATCTACAGCGAAGGCCCTCAGGACCTTACCGTGCTGGACCAGCTTGAACTGACGGTTCATGCCGGTGAGCGTGTCGCGATTGTGGGCAGTTCGGGCTCGGGCAAAACCACGCTGTTGAACCTGCTTGGCGGCCTAGACCGCCCGAGCGATGGAAGCGTTGTGATTGGCGGTGAGCCGCTGTCAGGCTTGAACGAAGCCGCGCTGGGCCGCTTCCGTAATCAATATATTGGCTTTGTGTATCAGTTCCACCATCTGCTGGCGGAATTTACGGCGGTGGAAAACGCTGCGCTGCCGCTGATTATTCGCGGCCAGTCTAAAAAAGTGGCTGAACAGCGCGCTATGCAGATCCTAGAGCGGGTGGGGATGAAAGCGCGTGCCGACCATAAGCCGGGTGAGCTGTCGGGCGGTGAGCGCCAGCGAGTGGCGATTGCCCGGGCGCTAGTGACTGACCCAAGCCTCGTATTAATGGATGAGCCGACCGGTAACCTGGACCAAACCACCGCAGCGACTATTCTGGCGCTGATGGATGAGCTGGCCAAAGAGAGCGCCTGTGCATTTGTGATCGTGA
This sequence comes from Halomonas sp. SIMBA_159, assembly GCF_046536035.1. Taxonomy (NCBI): domain Bacteria; kingdom Pseudomonadati; phylum Pseudomonadota; class Gammaproteobacteria; order Oceanospirillales; family Halomonadaceae; genus Halomonas; species Halomonas sp. SIMBA_159. Next base: position 37,120 of record NZ_JAWJBT010000016.1, on the reverse strand, counting down.
CTCACGATGTGAGCCTTGCTGCCCATCAAGATCGTGTCATGAAGTTGGATGGGGGGCGCTTGGTCGCTCAGGCATAGCGATGCGCTAGTTTAATCGTCAAACTCTGATTCGATGCGAGCCCTGCGCCGCCGTCTTTTAAGGCGGCGGCGCTTCCAGTTATGGGAAACGTGCCAGCGCCAGATAAGGCGAATGCCAATGTTAGCGACGACCGCAAGCACAATGGCCGTTATCAACGAACCCAGCAGCAGCGGCGGCAAAATATCGTGCATCTGCTCGGCGATCCAGCGAGTAGAGATCCGTGAAGGGGCCTCCCGCGCGGGTGCCCCAAGCAAGAACGTTCCTATGCGATAATTGGCATAAAAAATCAGCGGCATAGTCAGTGGGTTAGTCACCCATACAAGCCCCACCGAGAGAGCCAAGTTGCAACGGCTGAGACGCGCACCGAGCGCTGCCACCACCATTTGAAAGGGGATGGGCAGCATCGCGCAGAAAAGCCCGACGCTAAACGCGTTGGCAACGCTGCGTCGAGTTAATAGCCATAAACCCGGATCCGCGATCAGCGGTGCCATAAAGCGCAATGAGCGCTGGCGCCTCAGCGTGTCGGGTTTTGGCATGTAGCGCTGCAGGAAACGGCGCGGCATGTCAGGTACTCTTGCGATAAGTAGTTTCTATTATCCATATAGCGTAGGGCTTCGGCTACGGCGCAGACAGTAATGGTTGAGCACCAGGGAGGGGCGCATGAGGCACGGCATCGCAATGCCTGCTGCGTTGGCGGCGCTGGGCGGTGGCCTTTTGGTTGGGTGGGGCGATGGGCAGAGCGGTGTATGGCTCCTGCCAATAGCGTTTTTCATCGCACTATTAGGGGTCAGTGCGTGGCGGCCAAAAGCGCTTATTTGGTTGCTGATGACGGGAGGCATTGCTTTTAGTATTCAGCAGGAGTGGGCGCGTCGGCTACCCGCTGGGTTAAGCGGCCAAGATCTTGCGGTGCGTGCCAAAGTGGTTGATGTTCAGCAGCATCAAGATGCCCAGCGGCTGCGGCTAATCATTGAGCGTTGCGCTGCTCCCGCTGATTTACTGCCCTGTGACCACTTACTCCGAGTGCGGGTCAGTGCATACGACGCACAGGAGTACAGGGTGGGCGAGCGCTGGCAGATGACGTTGCGCTTGCGTCCTCCTGCTGGTTTCAAGAACCCTGATACGTTTAATTATGAGCAATGGCTGTGGCGCGAAGGCATCCATGCGACGGGGTACATTCGTTCAGAGCCTCTGCCTCAACGGATTGATCAGGCCTCGCCACGGCTGCGTCCATGGGCACGCGATTTTCTCACACAGCTTCCCTTAGAGCCGCGTACTCAGCGCTGGCTGGCCGCATTGACTCTAGGAGATGGCGAACAGCTGACTCAGGATGACTGGGCACTGTTAAACGCCACGGGGACCACACACCTTGTGGTGATCTCTGGCCTTCATGTCGGGTTGGTAGCGTCATTCGTGCTGCTGTTAGGGCGCTATGCTGCACGTGTCGTTTCACCTACCAACTGGCGGCTGCGCACATGGCCCTGGTGGCTTGCGGGCGTTGCCGCCGTTGGCTACGCGGTGTTGGCCGGGTTGGCGCCCCCGGCAATGCGCGCGATGATTATGACGTTGCTGGGGTTGTGGGTACTGAGCGGACGCCATGCGCCGGGGCCCTGGCAAGCTTGGTGGCTTGCACTGGCGCTGGTGCTGATGGTTGACCCGCTAGCACTTTGGCGGCCTGGGTTATGGCTTTCATTTGTGGCGGTAGGGTGGCTGATCATCATCTGGCAGGGACGAGCTAAGCCGCGCGGTGTGAGAGGCTGGTGCTGGGCGCTGCTGCGCTCACAGCTGTTATTAGCGCCGTTAATGGCGGCGGCGGTGCTCTTTGCGTTCGGACGTGTGGCGCCTGCGTCCCCGTTAGTGAATCTCTTAGCCGTGCCTTGGGTGAGCTCCGTGATGGTGCCGACTGCGCTTCTGGGTTGGCTAATGTCACCCTTGCCGGTCATTGGGCTGGTGCCCTGGTGGACATTTGAGCAAGCTTTGGCGCTGTTTCATCAACTGTTGGTGGTGACTGTAGAGGCCGCTCCGCTTTGGCAGCCACCGGCGCATTTGGCTTACCCATTAGCGGGTAGCTTGGTGCTGCTGGCGCTATGTTGGGGATTGCCTGCCGTTCCCCGCTGGCTGCGCGTTGGCTCAGCAGCGCTGGTGCTCACCATTCCCTGGTGGCCAAGAGAGCAGCTAATGCCTGCTGGGCAGTTACAGGTGACTGTTTACGATGTGGGGCAAGGGCAGTTAATTGAGCTACGCAGTGCCAGCTTTCGATTACTCTACGATACGGGCCCACGTTTTCGCAGCGGTTTTATGCCGCTACAAAGCCTTTGGCCACCAGGGCAATCCTTCGATCACGTTATGGTAAGTCATGCGGACAGCGACCATGCGGGGGGAGTCGATGCGCTCTTGGCTGACCACCACGTGGCACAGTGGTCGGCACCCGCCGGGGAGGCGCTTTCTGTGAATCACCAGCGCTGCGCACAAGGGCAGCGCTGGCAGCGGGATGGCATTTCCTATCACGTGCTCTGGCCGCCAAAAGGCGAGAATACGCTTTCTTCTAATGATCGCTCCTGCGTGCTGATGGTGAATGCGGGTGAGCATAGCCTGCTGATCACCGGTGATGTTGGGCGTCAGGTGGAGCGACAGCTGCTAACGCTGCTTGATGGTCCTGTAAGCGTATTAGTGGCGGGGCATCATGGCAGCGCCACCAGTTCAGGGATTCAGTTTGTGCGCGAGACACAGCCGCAGCACGTGGTGTTTAGTGCTGGACGAGATAATTCCTTCGGCCATCCCGTTGACGAAGTTGTTCGGCGCTTCCGGCAACAGCAGAGCTGTCTATGGAGCACTGCCCAGGATGGGGCGCTAACATTTTCACTCGTCCGGCAGCAGCCCATTACGTTTCAACCTTTGCGTCCCTTGCCCGGTGGTCATAAGCGGTGTTGAAGCGCGTCACCATCAGGTAGAATCGCTCACACTGCACACTACTGCCGGGAGCGCGTGTGACTGATTCAGGTTGGATGTTATATAAACGGTTATTGGGTTACGTTAAGCCACACTGGCGTGCGTTTGCGCTGGCGGTGGTGGGGTTTGTAATTTACGCAGCGTCAAGTACCGCGCTGGCGGAAATGATGAAGCGGCTAATTGATGGAATTCAAAACCCAGATGCTGCTTTCAGGTTTTTCCTGCCGCTGTTCGTGGTGCTGATGTTCGCGTCTCGCGGGTTGGGAACCTTCTTAAGCACCTATTTTATGGCTTATGTGGGCCGCTACGTCATTCACACGCTGCGCTGCGATGTGTTTGCCCACTTGCTGCATCTGCCAGGCCGGTTCTTCGACCACCACTCAAGCGGCCATCTGGTCTCGCGGGTGACTTATCACGTTGAGCAAGTGGCAGGAGCGGCGACCAACGCCGTCACCATCATCCTGCGGGAAGGTCTGTTCGTTGTGGGGTTGATAGGTTATCTCTTCTGGACCAACTGGATGCTCACGCTGCTGTTTTTGGGCGTTACCCCCATTATTGCCGGGGTGGTCAGCTACGTGAGCAAGCGCTTTCGGCGTATTTCCAAGCGTATTCAGCACTCGATGGGCGATGTGACGCATGTGGCTTCTGAGGCGCTCTCTGGCTATCGCGTGGTGCGTACTCACGGTGCGGAAGCCTATGAAAAGCAGCGCTTTGAGCGGGTGAGCGAAGAGAACCGTCGCCAAAGTATGAAAGAGGCAATGACCCGTGCGGTCAGTTCACCGGTGGTGCTGATGTTGGTGGCCCTCTCTATGGCGCTGCTAGTTTGGCTGGCCATGGCGCCGTCATTGATGGAAAACATGACGCCGGGTGAGTTCGTCGCGTTTATTACCGCCGCTGCCCTGATGATCAAACCTGTGCGACAGCTCACTGAGGTGAATAGTGAAATCCAGAAAGGCATAGCCGCCGCCTCTGAGCTGTTTGGCCTTCTCGACCTAGCGCCTGAGCAGGACGAAGGCACGCGCATTCCCAGCAAGCTCTTAGGCAATGTGGTGATTGAGAATGTCAGCTTCCGCTACGGAGACGACCAGCCTAACGTGCTACACAATGTGGAGCTAAACGTCGCCCCAGGTGAGCTAGTGGCCATTGTGGGCCGTTCGGGCAGCGGCAAATCCACGTTAGTCAGCCTGCTGCCACGTTTCTATCGTCCCAGCGAAGGGCGCATTTTAATTGACGGCGTAAACGCTGATGAATACGCCTTGGGGCCCCTGCGTCAGAATATTGCCCTGGTGTCCCAGCAGGTCACCCTGTTTAACGCCTCTATTGCTGACAATATCGCCTATGGGGTGGCAGACCCTGACCCGGCCGCCATTAAGGCGGCGGCGGAGGCTGCCTATGCCAGCGAATTTATTGAAAAATTGCCGGAAAGCTACGCAACAATCGTCGGTGAGAACGGCGTTATGTTGTCAGGTGGGCAGCGCCAAAGGCTTGCCATTGCCCGGGCGATTTTTAAAGATGCCCCTATTCTGATTTTGGATGAAGCCACCTCTGCCTTGGATACTGAATCAGAGCGCTATATTCAAAAGGCGTTGGAGCGCGTCTGCGAAGGCCGCACCACGCTGGTGATTGCCCACCGGCTATCCACCATAGAGCGTGCTGACCGGATTTTAGTGATGGATCAAGGCCGCATTATTGAGCAAGGCACCCACCAAGCGTTGCTAGATAAAGGTGGCGCTTACGCCGCGCTGCATCAGCTGCAGTTTCAGGAGAGTGAATGAGCCTTGGGCAGCGCTGGCTAAAGGCGGCGTATGAGGGCAGTGGTTGGTTAGCACCGCTCTATCCGCTAGGTAATTTATACCGTTATCTTATGCGTTGTCGAGAGCAACGCTACCGCCGGGGTGAGGTGCCAATATGGCAAGCGCCGGTGCCGGTGATTGTCGTCGGTAATATTACCCTGGGCGGCACGGGCAAATCGCCGCTGGTGGCTTGGCTAAGCCGCTGGTTACAAAAGCAGGGATATTCTCCCGGCATTGTGACCCGTGGTTATGGCGGAAAAGCTCCGCACTACCCGCTGTTGGTCACATCAGCAACCGACCCGCAGCATAGCGGTGATGAGCCGCTGATGCTGGCACAGCAAACGGGGGTCCCTGTGGTGGCGGATCCGCGACGCGCTCGTGGGGCGCAAGCGCTAGTGCAACAAGGCTGCGATATTATTATTAGCGATGATGGCTTGCAGCACTTGGCCTTAGGGCGAGATATTGAGTTAGTCGTGGTTGATGGCGCGCGTGGGCTGGGGAATCAGCGCTGTCTGCCCGCCGGGCCGTTAAGGGAAGCACCGACTCGGCTTGCCGATGTGGATGCGGTGATTGTCAATGGCACGCTGAAAAGCCCGCTCGAAGTGCCCAGTGTGGCGATGCAATTAGAGCCTCAGCGCTGGCGTTATCTCTCCACCGGGCAGCACTCACCACTTCAGCCGTTGCCCTTTGAGCTACCGGTGCATGCATTGGCAGGCATCGGTAATCCGGAGCGATTCTTTAATACGCTGCGGGGATTAGGTGTTCAGGGGGAGATGCACCCCTTAGCAGACCACCACTCATTTGATGCACACACATTTCAGTTTACGCCGCCACGCCCAATCATCATGACGGCTAAAGACGCAGTGAAGTGTCAGACGTTTGCACCGCCTGATAGCTGGGTATTAGAGGTGGAAGCACAGCTTCCACAAGCATTTGAGGATTGGCTGCGAAGCAGGCTGTCCGAACTAACACAAAGGGGATGCACCCATGGATAAGGAATTATTGGCAATGCTGGTTTGCCCGCTCTGCAACGGCAAACTGAAGTATGACCGCGAGGCACAGGAGCTTTGCTGCCATTACGACGGTTTAGCCTACCCGATTCAGGACGGTATTCCCGTGATGCTGCCCGAAGAAGCGCGCAAAATGGATGTCGACGAAAAGTTATCCACCTCACCTGGTCGCACCGGGGAGGCGTAATGGCTGACGTGACACCGCAATTTATAGCTGTTGTACCTGCTCGTTTTGGTTCTTCCCGTTTGCCGGGCAAGCCATTACTTGAGATTGCAGGCGAACCTATGGTGGCTCATGTTTGGCGTCGTGCCTGCCAAAGTCAGGCCAGCCGCGTGGTGGTGGCGACCGACGATACGCGGATTCGTGATGCCATGCTGCCCTATGGCGCTGAGGTGGTGATGACTCGTGATGACCATCCGTCGGGCACGGATCGCCTGGCCGAGGTCGCCGAGCGGTTAGGCCTTAGCGGCGATACGTTGTTGGTGAATGTGCAGGGGGATGAGCCGCTGATTCCTCCTGTGCTTATTGATCAGGTGGCGCTGCGCCTTGCGGATGATCCTGATGCAGCCATGGCAACCTTGGCCGAGCCCATTGCAGACGTTGAGACGCTGTTCAATCCTAACGTGGTGAAAGTGGTGCGCTCTCTGCAAGGGCGGGCGCTGTACTTTTCCCGGGCGCCCATTCCCTGGGATCGCGAGCACTTTAAAACACAGCCAAATCTGCTAGAAACCGATGCTTGGCTACGCCATATCGGCATTTACGCCTATCGCGCCAGCTTCCTAGCGGCTTACCAAGACCTTCCCCCCTCAAGCCTTGAGCAGTTGGAGCAGTTGGAGCAATTGCGCGCTTTGCAGCATGGCTATGCTATCCAAGTTGCCCTGGCGAGCACGGTGAATCCTGCCGGAGTCGATACCCAGGAGGATTTAGAGCGGGTGAGAGCGCTGTTGGCCGCGCAGAACGAAGGAGGTGGCCTATGACCCGTGTGCTGTTTGTGTGCTTGGGTAATATTTGCCGTTCTCCAACAGCAGAGGGGGTTTTTCAGCAGGCGCTTGACCGTGCAGGGCTTAGTCAGCGCGTTGCTATCGACTCCTGCGGTGTGGGCGATTGGCACATTGGTAAAGCACCGGATAAGCGCGCTCAGGCGGCCGCGTTGCGCCGTGGTGTCGATATTAGCCATCTACGTGCCAGGCAGCTAAAAGCGAGCGATTTCCTTGAATTTGACTATGTGCTGGGGATGGATCGCGATAATTTGGCCGCCATGCAAGCGCTCAAGCCTGCTGATAGCCAAGCAAAAATAGGCCTATTCCTAGCGTATGCAGGGCTGCCTGATACCGATGTTCCCGACCCTTACTACGGCGGTGAAGCGGGGTTTGAGCGGGTGCTGGATATGATTGAGCGGGCCAGTGCTGGATTGATCGAAGAGCTGTCCCGTGGGCGTTAACAGGAAGTCTGTGCCTACGTGTGTCGATCTTTCAACCGCCAATACGCTGCGCCTACCGTGCCAGGCAGCGCGCTATGCGGCTCCTGCTTCGCTATCGCACTTGCAAGACGTACTGGCAGAGGCCCGCGAGCATCACTGGCCGGTGACGTTGTTAGGAGGCGGGAGTAATGTCCTGCTGCCACCCCAGCTTGACGGCATCGCGATTCGTCCTGCGTTTCGTCACTGGTGGCTGGAGTCAGACAAAGGGAGCGTTATCGCCTACGTAGGAGCAGGTGTTCACTGGCACTCCTTGGTGATGGCACTGGCAGCGCGTGGCCTTTGGGGCACTGAAAACCTTGCGCTCATTCCGGGTGATTGCGGTGCCGCGCCCGTGCAAAATATTGGTGCGTACGGTGTCGAGCTGAGCGACGTGCTAAAAGCGGTGCAAATTGTTGAGCTGGCAACGGGGGAGATGCGCTGGCTGAGCGTGGACGAATGCCAGTTTGGCTACCGTGATAGCCTCTTTAAGCAAGCGCTGGCGGGAAGCGTGGTGATTACCCAGCTAGCGTTAAGATTGTCTGTGATTCCGAAGCCCGTCCTAGGTTATGGCGATTTAGCCGCCCGCGTGTCGGGGTCGCCCACGGCGTTGGAAATTGCCCAAGCGGTGTGTGCGATCCGTCAGGAAAAGCTGCCTGATCCAGCCCAGCTGGCAAATGCAGGCAGCTTTTTCAAGAACCCGTTGGTGAGTGGTGATCAGGCCAAACGATTGTTGGAAGAGTATCCCGGGATTCCTCACTTTCCTCAGCTCAATGGCCAAACTAAACTGGCAGCAGGTTGGTTGATTGATCAGTGTGGCTTGAAAGGTCACCGAGAGGGAGCGTTTGGCGTTCATGATCGTCAAGCGTTGGTACTGGTGCACTTTGGGGGAGGCGACCGTCCTGGGCTATTGCGCTTTGCAGACACCATTGCCCAAGCGGTATGGAACCGATTTGCCGTTACCCTAGAGCCTGAACCTCGAATGGTCTAATGGAGCTGCTTTTTAGCCATAAAAAACCCCGCCGAGGCGGGGTTTTTTTGACGCTAACGATTACTCTTGCGAGTTTTGCTGCGCCTGCTGCTTGCGCAGTTCGCGCGGGTCGTTATGAGCACGACGGCGCTGACGGCGGGGTTTGGGTGTTTCTTCCGCCTCAGCCGTTGGTGCTGCACTAGCAGGTTCAGACGCTGGCGCTTCTTCGGTAGGTTGAGCAGATTCACTTTGTTGCACTTCTGGCACCGAGTCTGCCTCTGCTTGAGCCTCAACAGCAGCGTCTTGACGAGGTGCTTCTTCGCTCGCCGCAGCTGTAGTTGGCTCGGTTGCAGCAGTCGGCTCTTCGTTAACTGCGCTTGCAGGTACTTCCTCTGCCGAAGGTGCTTCAACGACTGGAGGCTCTTCAATCGCTGAGGGCTTTTCAGTGGCTGAGGGCTCTTCAGTGGCTGAGGGCTCTTCAGTGGCTGAGGGCTCTTCAGTTGCTGAGGGCTCCTCAACCACTGCAGGCTGATCAGCTACTGGCGCTTCTGCTTGCTGAGGTTGATCACTACTCTGCTCAGCAGTCTCAGCAGTCTCAGCAGTCTCAGCAGTCTCAGCAGTCTCAGCAGTCTCAGCAGTCTCAGCAGTCTCAGCAGTTTGCTGAATTTCCTGTGGAGTGTTGAGTTCTTCAGCAGGCGCTGTGCTTTCGGTCGCAGCTTCCGGTGTGCGCACGTCTGCTTCGGCACTGTCCATTGTCGGCTTGTGGTCAGCATTGTCTGCGTCAACCGCTTTAGGTGCTTCCTCTACGGCAGGGGCCGTTTCTGGTACCGGGTCGTGTGCTGTTGCCTGTTGCTGTTCAGCGGTGGCTTCGTCAGCCTTGGAGATGCTCTCGGCAGACTCAGGATGGGCGTTGCGACGTTGACGCGTTGACTTGCGTGCTTTTTCAGCACTCTTCGCCGAGCGCTCTGCGGTCGTATTGTCTTCAGCCGCTGGCGCTGCTTGCTCAGCACTCTCTTCCTTGGCAACGCTTGCGGGCTGCTCAGGGGCTGCCTCATTGGCCGCTGGTGCAGGGGCTGCCTGCGGTGCTACTGCCGCCTCGTCCAACGCAGTCGCTTGGGGCTCTGGAGTCTCAGAAACATCAGCCGTTGCGGGTGCTTCTTGCGGCTGGGGCGCCTGTGCGGCTTCAGCCTGAAGTTTTAGCTGCTCTGCTTCAGCTTGAGCGTTGAGAGCCTGCTTGCGCGAACGGTTGCGCGGGTTGTTGCGGGTGCGCTTTGGCTTCCCATCGTCCTGCTTGCCTTCGTCATCTTGGGCCGCCGGAGCGCGCGTGTCATCGCTTTTAGGCTTGGAATCCCGCTGCTTTTCGCGACGGTTTTCCGGCTGAGGCGTGGGTTTCTCAGCATCCTCTTTCGGCGCATCTTTCGCAGAGGACTCTTTCTGGCGAGCGCTCTTAGGTGCGTTGTCTTGCGGCTTGGCATCATCCTGCTGCGGATGACGGCGACGATTGCGTGTGCGGTTAGGGCCGCTGCGCTTATCGCTGCTATCGTCATTGCGGGAGACGTTGTTGGCATCACTGCCGCGCTGCTCGTTTTTTGCGCTGCTATCGTTACGCTGCTCATTTTTAGAGGCGTTATCGTTACGCTCTTGAGCCGGCTTTGAACGACGCTCGTTGCGCGGCGGGCGATTATTGCTGGTTGCCTCAGCCCGTTTGCGGGGCGCAGGTGCTTCCGGTGCTGGCTGCTGAGTGCTGTCATCGCCCCCTAGCAGTTTGGCAAGGCCGCGGATAAAACGACCCAAGACGCTGGGCTGTTCGGTATCTGCAGGTGCCGGTTTCGGTGCGGCAGCAGCTTTGGCTGGCGCTTCTTCCGTTTGCAGTGAGGCCGGAGCGGGCGCGTTATGCACGACGCTTTTTACAGCGGCTTCGGCACGCTGTGCGGGGGCTGCAAAGCTTGGATCTGGCTCTTTACCAACTTCTGTATCGGTAGAAAGTTCAAAGCTGGAGAGGGTTTGGCTCTCGTCTTCGTCGAGGTGATCCACCCGTAAGCGCTGAACGTCGTAATGAGGGGTGTGCATATCCGGATTGGGGAGGAGCACCACGCGCACGCCTTGGCGAGACTCAATGTCTGCCAATACGCTACGTTTTTCATTCAACAGGTAGGTGGCGACCGGCACCGGCAGGATGGCACGGATCTGCGCGCTGCGCTCCTTCATGGCCTCTTCTTCAATAAGGCGCATGATAGAGAGCGATAACGAACGCACATCGCGAATGGTGCCCTGGCCATTACAGCGCGGGCACACCACGCCGCTGGTTTCGCCCAACGACGGACGCAAACGCTGGCGGGACATTTCCATCAGACCAAAACGTGAAATGCGCCCGATCTGAACGCGTGCACGATCCAGTTTCAGCGCATCGCGCATGCGGTTTTCTACTTCGCGCTGGTTGCGCGCAGGACCCATGTCGATAAAGTCGATCACCACCAGGCCGCCGATATCCCGCAGGCGCAGCTGGCGAGCAATTTCGTCAGCCGCCTCGGAATTGGTTTGCAGCGCGGTTTCTTCGATATCGCTGCCCCGCGTAGCACGCGCGGAGTTGATGTCGATGGACACCAGGGCTTCAGTGTGGTCGATCACAATCGAGCCACCAGAGGGCAGTTTTACTTCCCGCTGATAAGCGGTTTCAATTTGCGACTCAATCTGGAAGCGAGAGAAGAGGGGGACTTCATCTGCGTACAGCTTAATTTTCTGCTGGTAGGAGGGCATCACCTGGCGGATAAATGCCAGCGCCTCTGCGTGAATTTCGGGGCTGTCGATCAGTACCTCGCCAATGTCCTGGCGCAGGTAGTCGCGCATGGCGCGAATGATGACGTTCGACTCACGGTAGATTAAGAACGGTGCGGAGCGCTTACCGGCTTCTGTGGTGATGGACTCCCATACCTGAACGAGATAGTCCAAGTCCCACTGAAGCTCTTCTGGGCTACGGCCAATACCTGCGGTGCGAACAATGAGGCCCATTTTGTCGGGCACAGTGAGTTGGCCCATGGCGTCTTTTAACTGGCTGCGATCATCCCCTTCAATACGGCGCGAAATGCCGCCTGCGCGGGGATTGTTCGGCATAAGTACCAGAAAACGGCCCGCCAGACTAATAAAGGTAGTCAGCGCTGCGCCCTTGTTGCCGCGCTCCTCTTTGTCTACCTGAACGATGACTTCCTGGCCTTCCTTAAGCACTTCTTTAATGCTCGGACGGCCAGACACATCTTTAATGAAGTATTCGCGGGAAATTTCTTTCAGCGGAAGGAAGCCATGGCGTTCAGCGCCAAAATCGACAAAAGCGGCTTCAAGGGAGGGTTCTACTCGGGTAATTTTACCCCGATAAATATTGGCTTTTTTCTGCTCGCGGGCGCCAGATTCAATATCTAAATCGTACAGGCGTTGGCCATCTACCAGTGCAACCCGCAGCTCTTCGGGCTGGGTTGCGTTAATTAGCATCCGTTTCATGTTGTCTCACGTAGCTTGGCGTGCCGACGCGCTTTTAAAAGCAAGCGTCGGCGAATCGCTGGGTGCTGCGTGCTTGTGCTCGGCGCATGGTTATGCTGACGCATTAAGCCGGGAAGGCAGTCGTGCCAACCCGGCCGAAAAGGCGTTGAGTACGTGGCGGTGGCAGAACATGTTTCGGTGGCTGTCACGTCCATCCGGCTCTGCTGACACCGCCCACACCTGGCATTCATCGATTCGCCAACGCCGGTATCGGCACAGCGTTGATCTTAGCGCCCCTGCATGGCAGCGCCTTGTGACGAAAAGGGGCTGATGGCAAGGGCGTGACGTTTATTTAATGACGGGCCTGCCGTTGCTGACATGGCCTGACGCTCTCTGTCGTTAAACTTTTGCTGAACGACAGAGTTACTGCATTTCAATACGTTATTAGCAGGTAGTGCGTACACTGATCCATACTTTTTCGCTCTGACCTGCGTGTTTGTCGGGCAGGTGCGAAGGCAAAACGTGGGGAATCATTCGCCATACAAAAGAGATATAAGCGGGCCACGTTCGGCCCGGCCACGTTGGCCGATGAGCGCATTGGAATATAACAGTAAAGACAACCACCAGCAATTGACGCAATGCCGGTGGGTCTACGTTAGAATGCCGTTTTTAGCCTGACATGAAGAAATGTCACCAGGAGTAAGCGGCAATGTCCGAAGGGCGTGAAGTACAGTGGGTGGATATCGCCCCGGAACAAGCGGGTCAGCGAATTGATAATTTTTTAATGACGCGTTTAAAGGGTGCACCGCGTGCCTTGATTTACCGTATCGTGCGTAAAGGTGAAGTAAGGGTTAATAAAAAGCGGGTGAAAGTCGATTACCGCCTTCAGGCGGGTGATTTAGTGCGGGTGCCGCCGCTGCGTTTGGCGCCTAAAGAGGCCGTTAAGGAAGTCAGTGATAACCTTCGTGACCTGCTGGTAGGTAGCGTCATTATGGAAGGGCCCGACTGGATGGTGCTCAATAAACCATCAGGTTTGGCGGTGCATGGCGGCAGCGGGGTGAAAATTGGCTTGATTGAAGCGCTACGCCAGGTGCGCGATGACCTGACGTTTTTAGAGCTGGTACACCGCTTGGATCGCGATACATCGGGTTGCTTGCTGCTTGCAAAGTCCCGAGACGCGCTAGTAACGCTCAACGAGGCGTTGAAAAAACATGGGATGGATAAGCGCTACTTGGCACTCGTCGCCGGTCGCTGGCCTGCTCGTAAAACTTATGAAAGCGCCCGGCTAGACCGTTTTGACGCGGGTAATGGCGAGCGCCGCGTGCGGGTGGATCCTAACGGCAAAGTATCTCGTACTCATTTCTCTGTCGTCGAGACGTTTGAGAAGGTGACGCTGATTGATGCGGAGCCCGTGACCGGGCGCACCCATCAAATTCGAGTGCACGCGGCTCATGCCGGTCATGCACTGCTGGGTGATGACAAGTACGCGACCCGCGAGAGCGGCTTGTTAACCAAGCAGCTGGGATTAGGTCGGCTGTTTTTGCATGCCCGCTCGCTAACATTTCCTGAGCCGGGCAACGGGCGACCGGTAACGGTGAAGGCACCGTTGCCAGATGCGCTTGAAGAGACGCTCAAACGCGCAGGTTAATTAAAGAGGGCTGTTATGCGTTACGAGCTCATTATCTTCGATTGGGATGGCACCTTGATGAATTCAGTGCCGAAAATTGTTGCCTGTATGCAGTCGGCAGCTGCAGACGCTGAGTGGGGCGAGCTTGAAGTCAGCGCCATTGAAGACATTATTGGCTTAGGACTGCCTGAGGCAATCGCTAAGCTCTGCCCGGGTATTGAGGCTGAGCAGGCAGAGCGGTTGCGCCAACGCTATTCTCATCACTTTGTGCAGGGTGATACCACGCCGATGCCCTTTTTCGATGGGGTAGAAGCTCAGTTAGCAAGGCTGCGTGGCCGCCCCCAGCAGCGGCTGGCCGTTGCGACGGGCAAAAGCCGTCGAGGCCTGGATCGTATCTTCAATGAGACCGGCAGCGGAGGCTTTTTTCATGCCAGCCGAACGGCTGATGAGACGCGCTCCAAGCCGCACCCACAGATGCTGACAGAGATTTTGGCAGAGCTGCAGGTGCCTGTGGAGCGTGCGGTGATGGTGGGCGATACCGAGTACGACTTAGAGATGGCGCGCGCAATCGGTATGGACCGCGTGGGCGTCACGTACGGTGTGCACACGCCCGCTCGCTTGGCGGCTAGCCAGCCGGTGTGGGTCGCACAAGACGTGCCGTCACTGTTTGACTGGCTATACGAGTAGCTAGCGCTATGGGTAGCTCAGGACGTTATGAAACGAAGAGTAGGAATCGACGATGAGTGATGAGCAGCAGCGCGGCGATAGCAGTGAAGCGTCTCCACAGGGTGAACATCAGCGCGGCGGTGATGATCGCTGGACCCAAGGGCCTGATGTCTCCCTGAAGGCGCAGGAGCCACCGTTAGTCGGCGGACGGGATGATGATCCCGAGACGCTCCGTGAGCGCCAGCGTCTTGCGCAGTTAGAGATGATGGATCGCTGGATCGGCGGTGTCCTGACTGAGCAGCGTAGAACTCGCCGCTGGAAGCTGTTTTTTCGATTGATGCTACTCGCATTGGTGCTGGTAACGCTCACTACCACCTTGTACCGAGTGTTTCTGGCCGCACCGGTCGCCTCGGTGCCTGCACAGCAGCATCTTGCTCTCGTGGAAGTGCATGGGGTGATAGCCAGCGACTCTCCGGCGAACGCGGAGCGTATTATTCAGGGCTTGAACCGGGCCTGGGAGAATCAAGACGCCTCGGCTGTGGTGCTGCACATTGATAGTCCTGGCGGAAGCCCGGTGCAGTCTCAGCGTATCTATTCAGAGGTTATCCGGCTGCGCGAACAGGGCGATAAGCCCATTATTGCGGTCATAGAGGATATAGGCGCTAGCGGGGCGTATTACATTGCAGCGGCGGCCGATGAGATAGTGGCGTCGCCTGCCAGCTTGGTGGGCTCAATTGGCGTCATCTACGCTGGTTTTGGCTTCCAAGAGGCGATTGCTGAGCTAGGTGTTGAGCGTCGGGTCATGACAGCGGGCGAAAATAAAGCGTTTTTGGATCCGTTTCAGACTCTCGATGAAGAGGTGGCCCGTTTCTGGCAGAGCGTGCTGACTCAAACTCATGAGCAGTTTATTAGCGATGTGCAGGCTGGGCGTGGTGATCGCTTGAGTGATCGCCCGGAGATTTTTTCCGGGCTAATTTGGAGCGGTGAGCAGGCGCTTGAATTAGGGTTAGTGGATGAGTTGGCAAGCCTGGAACAGGTGGCGAGAGCGCAGGTTGGCGAGGCTTCCTGGGAGAACTATACCCCGCGCTTAGACCCCTTTGAGCGCCTAACGC
Organism: Halomonas sp. SIMBA_159; assembly: GCF_046536035.1. Lineage (NCBI taxonomy): Bacteria > Pseudomonadati > Pseudomonadota > Gammaproteobacteria > Oceanospirillales > Halomonadaceae > Halomonas > Halomonas sp. SIMBA_159. The sequence continues at coordinate 21,990 of NZ_JAWJBT010000016.1, read as the reverse complement.
GCCGTTTTACACAGGCGGCTGCAGAAGTGCTGGGCTTGCAGAGTAGCCATGCGCCCTTAAAGTTTCAGGCGCAGTAACGTTAGTGATCGCCAAGTGGGTTCATGCCCACTTGGCGAAGCATGTTGCACAAGGCAATCAGCGGCAGGCCGATCAGCGCATTAGGGTCTCTACCTTCTAAGCGTTCAAACAGCGCAATGCCTAACCCTTCCATGCGAAAGCTTCCTGAGCTATCCAGTGGCTGCTCCAGTGCTACGTAGCGCTCAATTTCCTGTTCGCTCAGTGTGCGAAAAACGACGTCAAACGGCTCAATGTGCACGTGGTGGCGCTGGTGGCGTGTGTCTACCAGAGCAAGGCCGGTCAAAAACGTGACTTTATGGCCTGAGAAACGCGCTAAATTGGCACGCGCTCGCTCGGCGGTATGCGGCTTGCCGAGAATATCGCCTTCAAACAGCGCTATTTGATCAGAGCCAATAATGCAGTGGTGAGGGAAGCGCTCTGCGACAGCATTGGCCTTGCTCAGCGCTAGGCGGTGCACCAATGCCTGGGGTGACTCATCTGGAAAGGGTGTTTCATCGATATCGGGTGAGCAAGACTGGTAAGGCACATGCAGCCTGTCCAGTAGCGCTTGACGAAAGCGCGAGCTAGAAGCGAGTACGAGCGAGGCGTCGGGTGTTTGTGGCACTATCGTCTCCTAATGACCTAAATGGCGTAATATGCGTTGGCATTGAGTGTAACGAAAGCACAGCGGCATGCCTAATGACGCTGGTTTCATCGATAAACCGATAAGAATTATGCCATGAGCTTTGACACCAGGAGGGCGAGTGCCTATCATTGCGCGCCTATGTTGACCTCACAACTCCCCAGCCGGGTTGAGCCTTATAAGCTTGCAGCCCGCCGCGAACGACTAGAAGGCTTAGTGGCGCTGGATAAGCTGCCCCGTCTTGCTGAAGAAGCAGGCGACCAAACAGGCGACTGTCATGTCGTGCTTGAGTTTGGTATCGATGCCCAAGGCCGTCGCGAAATTCGTGGCCATTTGCAAGCGACCCTGGCGCTGCCTTGTCGCCGCTGTATGGTGCCGCTTAGCCAAGAAGTTTCCAGTGATTTCCTACTTGGGATGATTACAGATGAAGCCTTGGCGGCCGAGCTGCCTGCCAGTCATGAACCGGTGCTGGTGGAAAATGAACGGCTGGACTTGCTGACGGTAGTAGAGGATGAATTAATCCTTAGCTTGCCGCAGGTGGTCTATCACGATGAGACCGAATGCTATGTCTCGGCGGAGCAGCTGGTCAGCAAGACTGAAGGCGCGGCGGCGGAGTCCGCTTCAGCCAAGAACCCTTTCGCGGTGCTCAATGCTTTGAAAAGCAGTGGCGCTTTGAAAGGCAAAAAGTAAGCATCACTTACCCTACATACCTTGGAGTAAACACCCATGGCAGTTCAACAGAACCGTAAAACTCGTTCCAAGCGCGGCATGCGTCGTAGCCACGATGCGCTGAGCGCACCGACCCTGTCCCAGGACAAAGAAACCGGTACCACTCACCTGCGTCACCACGTGTCTCCGGACGGTTTCTATCGTGGTCGTAAGGTAGTTGAGGTTTAATCCTTAACTCTCTAACGAGTGGTGAAGCAGAGTGGGTGCAGTGCGCCTAGCAATTGATGTTATGGGGGGTGACCAAGGCCCTCATCCTATCATTGAGGGGGCTGCCAGGGCCGCGATAGAGCGTCCTGATCTAGAGCTCACTCTGTTTGGCCCGCGTCAGCGTATTAACGCTGAACTTTTGCGCTTGCCGCAGCCTTTGGCTGCGGCAGCGTCACGTTTAGTGGTTAGCGATGCGTCTGACGCTGTCGTACAAGATGCCTCTGCAGCCTGGGCATTGCGCCATGGACACGAGACAAGCATGGCGCACATGTTGCGGTATGTGGCTCAAGGCAGCGCTGCGGCAGGCGTGAGTGCAGGCAATACCGGTGCGTTGGTCGCGCTTGCTAGGCGCGAACTTGGCATGCTACCGGGGTTTTCAAGGCCTGCTATTAGTACGGCGATTCCCGCACGGGGAGGTCGTCGCTGCTATTTATTGGACTTGGGTGCAAATGTAGATTCGCCAGCATCACGGCTAGTGGATTTTGCCATGATGGGAGCGGCCATGTCTCAGTGTATTGATGGCATCGATTGCCCTCGAGTGGCGTTATTAAACGTGGGTGCTGAGGCAACGAAGGGCAGTGCTATGGTGCGTGAGGCAGATCGTCTTTTACGTGAGCGTTCGGGGACGTTACGTTTTGCTTATCATGGGTACGCCGAGGGCGGTGACATCTTTCAAGGCGATATTGATGTCATGGTTTGCGATGGTTTTGTGGGAAATGTGACGCTCAAGGCGAGCGAAGGTTTGACCCGTATGCTGGTGGAGCGTGTACAGATGGCATTTGAGTCGCGTCTGTGTGGACGTTTAGCAAGCCTACTGGCCAAACCTGTGCTCAAACGGCTCAAGCAGGAGCTTGATCCTGTTCGCTACAACGGGGCCAGCCTGCTGGGGTTAAATCGTATTGTGGTGAAAAGCCATGGCGGTGCCCGTGCAGACGGGTTCTACTATGCTATTCAGCGAGCATTGCAGGAAGTAGAGCATGATTTGCCGACTCAGCTTGCCAAGCGCTGGGCTTAGCCGCGCTGGTAATGGGGTCGGTGATAATAATACATTGCACGACTTTTTTTGCGGGTTATTGGCGGCAGCAGGATGTGCCAACCGCTGTTTAACAGCATTGCCAATAACGCCGCCTATCGCTCAACTGAGCAAATGCCTACAAGAGCAAAGGTGAACGACATGTCTCAACCCCTTGCCCTCATTTTTCCCGGGCAAGGCTCTCAGCAGCTTGGAATGTTGCGAGAGCTAGCCGAGCGCTACAGTGTGGTGGGAACGACATTTGAGGAAGCATCCGACGCACTGGGCTACGATTTGTGGAAAATCGTCCAGGAAGGTCCTGAAGATGCGCTTAATGCAACGGCCTGCACTCAGCCTGCGCTACTGACATCAAGCGTCGCCATCTGGCGTGTATGGCAGGAGCTGGAAGGGCCTCGCCCTAGTATCATGGCGGGGCATAGCCTGGGCGAATACAGTGCGATGGTCTGCGCGGGTGTCATGGGCTTTGCTGAAGGTGTGCAGCTTGTGCGTCTGCGCGGTGAGGCCATGCAGGATGCTGTGCCAGCAGGTGAAGGCGGCATGGCCGCTATTTTAGGACTTGATGATACTGCCGTAGAGGCTGCTTGTGCCAGCGCTGCACAGGGTGACGTTGTTTCTGCCGTAAACTATAACTCTCCCGGTCAGGTGGTGATTGCAGGCAGCAAGCCCGCTGTTGAGCGTGCTATTGCCGCTTGCCAAGAAGCGGGTGCTAAACGTGCGCTTGCCCTCCCGGTATCGGTACCCTCTCACTGCGCCCTCATGCAGCCTGCCGCTGAACGCCTTGCCGCTGCGATGCAGGCCATTGAGCTGCGTGCACCCCGCTACACTGTTATTCAAAACGTCGACGCTCAGGCGCATGCGGATGTTGATACGCTGCGTGCTCGTTTGATTGAGCAGCTTTATCAGCCAGTTCGTTGGTCCTCTTGCGTTAAAGCGATGTCTGAGCAGGGTGCTAATGTCTTTATCGAGTGCGGGCCAGGTAAGGTGCTGACAGGTCTTAATAAGCGTATTGTGCGCGGAGCCAAAGGACTTGCGGTCAATGACCCTGACAGTTTGGACGCAGCGCTGGAGCTTGCGCGAGAAACGTTAGCGGGTAATGCGTGATAAACGGCCATTTTCAGCTACCCTTGCTTAGTTCAGTGGAAGGAAGAGTGTTATGACGCAAGAAAAACGAGTTGCATTGGTAACAGGTGCCAGCCGAGGCATTGGTCGCGCCATTGCCCATGAGCTTGGTCGCCAAGGTCGAATCGTTATCGGAACGGCCACCAGCGAATCTGGCGCTGAAAAAATCGATGCCGACCTGAAAGCGAATGGCTTTGAAGGTGCAGGCATGTGCTTGAACGTGACTGAGCAGGCTAGCATCGATGAGGTGCTGAAGACGATCGGTGAACGTTTTGGCGCACCGACTATTTTGGTTAACAATGCGGGCATCACCCGTGATAACCTCCTGATGCGGATGAAAGAGGATGAGTGGGATTCCGTTATGGATACCAATCTCAAGTCTGTTTACCGTGTTAGCAAGGCATGCCTGCGAGGCATGACCAAAGCGCGTTTTGGGCGTATCGTGTCTATCAGCTCAGTTGTGGCAACCATGGGCAACCTAGGCCAAACTAACTACGCCGCTGCTAAAGCGGGTATGGAAGGTTTTAGCCGTGCATTAGCGCGTGAAGTGGCCTCCCGTGCGATTACGGTGAACGCCGTTGCGCCTGGTTTCATTGCGACTGATATGACCGAAGCGCTGCCTGAAGCGCAGCACGAAATGCTGCTGAAGCAGATTCCGTTGGCGCGTCTAGGTGGGCCAGAAGAAATTGCCGCGGCCGTTGGCTTTTTGACAAGCGATGGCGCAGGCTATATCACTGGTGAAACGCTGCACGTGAACGGCGGTATGAATATGCGTTGATGGCCTTAGGCTTGGCGGTTGCGTCAGCTTAAGGGCGTCTATAAACTACCCCGCAGCTTTTGGCTTGCGGTTTCCAAATAGCTGGTTATCTCTAACGGCTAATGTGAACGACTGGAGTACGTTGATGAGTACTATTGAAGAGCGCGTAAAGAAAGTAGTGGCAGAGCGCCTGAACGTTAAAGAAGAAGACATCCAGAACAGCTCTTCTTTCACTGAAGACCTGGGTGCTGACTCTCTTGACACCGTTGAACTGGTGATGGCATTGGAAGAGGAATTCGATACTGAAATTCCTGATGAAGAAGCTGAAAAAATCACCACGGTTCAAGAAGCTATCGACTACGTAAACGCCCACCAGTAAGGGCACGGTCGACGCTGTGAACCAGGGTGGGGTGCTAACCACCCGTATCTAAAAAGCCGTCCTGATACAGGGCGGCTTTTTTGCTTTACGGTCACAATGAATATAACGTTCAATCTCCGTTATACTAGTCACCAAATTTCTGCAGCAAATGACCCAGATGGGTCGTGTCACCATGGATGCCTGGAGGAAAGCTGATGGCGCGAAGAAGGGTAGTGGTAACTGGGTTAGGCCTGGTGACCCCAGTGGGCAATAGCGTAAATGAGTCGTGGGCGAATATTGTCGCCGGTAAAAGCGGCATTGCGCCTATTGAGCACTTCGATACCAGTGGCTTCAATACGCGGTTTGGTGGTTCGGTAAAGAATTTTGATATCAGCCCTTACCTGAACCCCAAAGACGCTCGCAAAATGGATTTGTTTATTCAGTACGGCATGGCGGCCGGTGCCCAAGCAGTTCAGGATTCAGGTATAGAGTGTACTGAAGAGAATGCTGAGCGTATTGGTGTTGCTATAGGCTCAGGCATTGGCGGGCTGCCGATGATTGAGCATAACCACAACGCGCTCAATAAAGGTGGCGCACGCCGGGTGTCTCCGTTTTTTGTGCCGGGCTCTATCATTAATATGATCTCGGGAAATATGGCGATTCAGCACGGCTTTAAGGGGCCCAACATTGCCATTACTACGGCATGCACCACGGGTACTCATAATATTGGCTACAGTGCCCGCACTATCGCCTATGGCGATGCGGATGTCATGATTTGTGGCGGCGCTGAAATGGCCACTACGCCGTTAGGTTTGGGCGGATTCTCTGCCGCTCGTGCGCTTTCCACTCGTAATGACGATCCCCAAGCGGCTAGCCGCCCATGGGATGCTGACCGCGATGGTTTTGTGCTGTCAGATGGTGCTGGCGTGCTGGTGCTGGAAGAGTATGAACACGCGAAAGCACGTGGCGCCCACATTTATGCGGAGCTGGCAGGCTTTGGCATGAGTGATGATGCCTACCACATGACAGCCCCGCCTGAAGATGGTCGTGGTGCTGCTCTCTCCATGAGCAATGCCATTAAAGATGCAGGGATTGACGCTGCGGATGTGCACTACATTAATGCGCACGGCACGTCGACAGCTGCCGGTGATTTGGCCGAGAGCCGTGCGATTGAGAAAGTACTGGGCAGTGCCGCCCAACAGGTCGCCGTCAGCTCGACTAAGTCGATGATCGGGCACCTATTAGGCGCGGCAGGTGCCGTGGAAGCGGTGTTCAGTATTCTGGCTATTCGTGACCAGATCGCGCCGCCCACTATCAATCTGGATAACCCGCAAGAAGGCTGTAACCTTGATTACGTGCCTCATGCCGCTCGAGACATGCATATTGAAGTTGCTCTCTCTAACTCGTTTGGTTTTGGTGGTACCAACGGCTCGCTGCTGTTCAAAAAGGTATAACGCTTGATGCCAATGCCCCAGGTGCCGTTCGATGACCGCGGGCTAGCGTATGGCGATGGTCTATTCGAAACAGTGCTGTTGCGCGATGGCCAACCCGTGCTCTGGGATTATCACTACGCCCGTTTAGCGCAGGGCTGCCAGCGTTTGAATATTCCGTTGCCTTCCGCTAAACAGCTGATGCAGGCATGGCAGTCGCCGCCTGCGTCAGCGTTGGAGGTACTCAAGCTCATCTTGACCCGCGGTAGCGGAGGCCGAGGCTACGCACTGCCTGAGTATGCTGAGCCGCGGTTGATGAGCCGTCGCACCCCTTTTGCTGCCAATGTGATGCATTGGCAGCAGGGTGTCTGTGTGCGTTTATGCCATTTGCGCTTAGGTCATCAGCCGCTACTTGCCGGTATCAAGCACCTTAACCGCTTAGAAAACGTGCTGGCTCGTCAGGAGTGGCAAAATAGCAGTATTGCTGAGGGGTTGCTTGCCGATTCCTCAGGCGTGATGGTGGAAGCTACCAGCATGAACCTTTTTTGGTCGACAAATGGCAAGCTGTGGACGCCATTTGTCGACCGCTGTGGCGTGGCGGGAACACTGCGTGCTGCACTGTTGGCTCATGACGTTGTTCAAGAAGGCACGCTGTCGATGGCTGACTTGCCCCAAAGTGAACGCCTTTGGGTGGGTAACTCGGTGCAAGGTATGTGGCCTGTTCGTGAGCTGCTGGATGCGCAGGATAATGTGCTGGCCACGTGGTCGGTACCTAAAGCCTCTGATCCGCTGCAGTGTGCAGCACATCGTTTACTGGGTTACAGCGAGTTTTACACGTCAGAGTCCAAATAATTTGATTGAGGTGTCAACGTGAAACGGTTATTGGCCGTCTTAGGGGTATTGGTTGTGCTGGCAGTTGCCGCCGCTGCTGGCGGCTATGCCTATTGGCAAGCGCGTTTAACGGCACCGATTGCAGTAGAAGAGCCAACCCTTTACCAAGTGCCTGCAGGCGCAGGCTTTCATCAGGTTATCCGAGATTTGGAAGCCCAAGGGGTAATTGAAGATGCCTGGGCGTACCAGGTGCTCGCGCGGATAGATCCCGATCAGGTGCCACGCCTACGGGTGGGCGAGTACCGGCTGATGCCTGGCATGAGTGGCCTTGACGTCATGGCCCTGCTGGGCAGTAATAACGTCGTGACTTACTCGCTCACCGTGCCGGAAGGCTGGACCTTCCGCCAAATGCGGGCGCTGCTCAATAGCGCTCCAAAGCTTGAACACCGTACCGCCGAGATGAGTGACGACGAGATCATGACGTTGCTTGATCGCGAAGGTACATTCCCTGAGGGGTGGTTCTTCCCTGATACCTATCGTTACCATTTGGGTATGAGTGACGTGGATATTTTGCGCCAGTCGCTCAACCGTATGGAGCGTATTTTGGAAGAGGTATGGGCGGAGCGGGATGATGACCTGACCATTGAAACGCCCTATGACGCGTTAATTATGGCGTCACTCATTGAGCGTGAAACCGGTGCGCCGCAAGAGCGCCCAGAAATTGCCGGGGTGTTTAAGCGCCGTATGGAGCGGGGTATGCGCTTACAAACCGATCCTACTGTGATCTATGGCATGGGTGAGCGTTATGAAGGTCGTATTACGCGGGCCGATCTGCGTGAAGCCACCCCTTATAATACCTATGTGATTGACGGTATGCCGCCAACGCCGATTGCCATGCCGGGGCGAGCGTCATTGGAAGCGGCGGTGCAGCCGCTCCCCGGTGAGACGCTCTATTTTGTTTCTAAAGGCGACGGTACTCACCAATTTTCACGCACGTTGCGCGAGCATAACAATGCCGTGAATCGCTATATTCGAAATCGTTAAGTGGCTGTCAATGTTGAAGATGATGAGAGCGAACCTATTGAGTGAGGGGCAGCAATGAGCAAGCGCGGTCGCTTTATCACCTTGGAGGGTGGTGAAGGAGTGGGGAAATCGACCAATGTGGCGTTTGTCGAAGCGTGGCTGACGGCCCAAGGAATTGAGGTGGTGCGCACACGAGAGCCGGGCGGTACCCCTCGCGCGGAAGCAATTCGTGAGCTGCTGCTTGACCCTTCACCACAAGAACCACTGAGCGTCGATGCCGAGCTACTGCTGGTCTTTGCGGCGCGCGCCCAGCATTTAGCCGAAAAAATACTACCGGCGTTAACCCGTGGCGCATGGGTTGTGTGTGACCGTTTTACTGATGCCACCTTCGCTTATCAAGGCGGTGGGCGTGGGATTGATGCGGCGCGTATTGCCCAGTTAGAACAGTTTGTTCAGCAAGGCCTTTCGCCTGATCTCACCCTGTTATTAGATATGCCGCCGGAGGCTGCCAAAGAGCGTTTAGAAGGGCGTTTACGCGATCTAAATACGCAGCGTGACCGGTTTGAGCAGGAGCAGGCAGACTTCTTTATGGCGGTGCGCCGCGCTTATTTAGAACGAGCCGCCGCCGCGCCCGAGCGTTTTGCACTGATCGATGCAGCGCAGCCGCTAGCCGCCGTTCAGGCAGCGCTAAGTGGTGTATTGGAAGAACGGGTCGCTCAATGGCAATAACCGGTGTGTTGCCCTGGCATCAGGCTACCTGGCAGCAGCTTGTGCGCTTGGCGAATAGTGGGCGGATGCCTCATGCCTTGCTAATAAGCGGCGCGCATGGCGTGGGTAAGCAGCAGTTGGCAGAAGCGCTGATTGCCAGAACGCTATGCGCTAAGCCTGGCGAACAGGCCTGCGGGCAGTGCCACAGCTGCGCCATGTTGGCGTCAGGCTATCACCCAGATCTGCTGCGCGTATCGCCGGAAGAGGGCAAGCGCCAAATCCGCATTGACCCGATTCGCGAGGTGAATCGATTTGTCTCGCAAACGGCCCAGCAGGGCGGCTACCGAGTGATTGTGATTTCTCCAGCTGAGGCAATGAATATTGCGGCCGCTAACGCACTGCTGAAAAGTCTGGAAGAGCCTGGCGATAAAACGCTATTTATCCTGCTGTCGGACGTACCCTCCCGTACGCTGCCAACCATTCGTTCTCGCTGCCAGCAGTGGCCGCTGGCAAGCGTGCCTTTTGATGAATGTAAGGGGTGGCTAACCCAGCATTTAGGCGGTGATGAGGCGCATTTCTGGTGGCAGGTGTCGGGTGCGCTACCTCTGTTAGCAGTGGAACTAGCCGCCCCCGATGAGCGTGCATTGCGCCACCAGCTTCACGACTGTTTTGAACAGTTAGTGCGTGGTGCGGAGCCGGTATCAGAGGCCGCAAGGCTGGATCGCCAAGCGATTGATGCGATCTTATGGTACGGTATTGCTTGGCTTGAAGACCTGATTCGTTTAGGTCTTTCCGGTGAGCAGGGTGTGCTGCACAATCCTGATTTAGCCCCGCTCTATCGGCAGGCGGTAAAAAACGGCCGGGTACAAGATTGGTTTCGCTTGCTCGACTATGCAAGAGAGCAGCGCCGTTTGCTAGCCGTAGGGGCAAACCCGAACCCACAGCTCGTATTAGAAGCTTGGCTCGTGCGCTGGTCTGCACTGCTGCGCTCCTAAAAATCTGACCTGACGAGGTAGTGATGGCTGCTCAAAAAGCGCTCTCTTTAACGATACCTGACGTGCCCACGCTGCTATCTGCCTATATGCCATTTTTGGATCGAGGCGGCATTTTTGTGCCTACCAAAACGCTGTACAGCCTCGGTCAATCCGTCATGCTGCTGTTAACGCTGCCAGGCGAGAGCGAGCGGCTGTCCGTTTCTGGTCATGTTATTTGGATTTCACCTGAAGGCGTGAGCGGTCGGCGCATGCCGGGTATTGGCGTGCACTTTAGCCAGCAGAATTACTCTGTCCGTGACCGTATTGAAACGCTGCTGGCTGGACAGCTCGATAAAGCGCCTCCCTCGTTTACGCTTTAAGTCTGCCTCCTTCTATTTACCTCCAAAGAGTACTGCATGTTTGTCGACTCTCACTGTCATTTAGACCGTTTATCTGAACACACGCATGGTGGTGATGTCGCCGCGACGCTGGCGGCGGCTCGCGCTGCTAATGTGAGTCAGTTTTTGGCGATCTCTACAACGTTAGAAGAGCTACCGGGATTGGCCGCTATTGCACGAGAGCACCACGATGTCGCTATTTCCGCCGGTCTGCATCCGCTCCATCAAGCATCTCGTGAACCTACCGTGCAGGATATCGTGGACGCGGCTGAGCAGTTTGGTGCGGTAGCCATTGGCGAAACAGGGCTGGATTATCATTACCAGGATAGCGTGCCGGTAAGCGTTCAGCATGAGCGGTTTAAACGCCACCTGATCGCGGCGAATGAGCTAGAGCTGCCTGTCATTATTCATACTCGAGAGGCCAAAGAAGATACGCTGGCGCTGCTGCGTGAATACAGCGACCCTCAGGTGGGGGGCGTACTTCACTGCTTTACTGAAGACTTGGATATGGCTCGGGAGGCGGTTCGGCTAGGCTTCTATATTTCTCTCTCGGGGATTATTACGTTTCGAAATGCCGCCTCGCTAAGAACGCTAGCGCGCCAGCTGCCTTTGGATCGGCTGTTAATCGAGACAGATAGCCCTTATTTAGCCCCGGTGCCTTATCGTGGTAAGCCCAATGAGCCTGCTTGGGTCGTTGAAGTCGCAGAGTGCATTGCTCGCGAGCGTGGCATTACCGTCGATGAGATTGCCATGCAGACAACCGTTAATTTTTACCAACTGTTCCGCAATGCAGTGCCAGATGCGCCCGCCCATGTGAAAGAGGCCTTGGCGCAGTCTGGGCTAGTGGTATAACACGTGGTGGTCACCATGGGAGGTCGGCGATGAATATTGATCGACTAGTGCAGCACTCAGAAGGCTCAGCCGCCATTCCCCCAGTGGATACTTGGCAGCCTGCCTTGTCGGGTGAGATAGACATTCTGGTGCAGGAGGATGGCTCCTGGCTTCATGAAGGCCAGCCTTTTGCACGCCCAGCGATTGCTAAGCTGCTCTCTAGCCTGCTGCGCTTAGATGATGATGGCTATTGCCTGGTGACTCCCGTGGAGCGCTGGCGCATCAGCGTCGTGGATCGTCCGTTTGTGATGGTCGAAGCAGATTTTCACGATGACGCCTGGTGGCTAAAGACCCAATTTGATGATGTGGTGCGTCTGGACGCCGAGCATCCCATGACGCTGACCGCCACGCCCGACGGTGAGCTGGCCCCTGAGTGTGCCCTCCGGTTCGGCTTGGCAGCTCGGCTGCACCGCAACGTGTTTTATCGCCTAGTAGAGCAGGCCCGCATCATAGAGAGCGCGTCAGGCGATAGCGAATGTCAGCTCTACAGCGCGGGCAGCTGGCACTTGCTGGGCCAGTGGAGCGATAGCGTGCCAAGTGAGTCGCCGTGAAGTTAACTGCCGAGCAGCAAGCCGTTGTTCACCATAGGGAAGGGCATGCACGTGTCGCCGCCGTAGCGGGCGCAGGTAAAACCACGACCATGGCCGCGCGGGTGCTCCATCTGCTAAGCAGCGGCGTTTCTCCCAAGCGAATGCTGGTGCTGATGTTTAACCGCTCAGCGAAAGATGACTTCCAGCGACGTCTAGCCAGTATGGCCCCAGCAGGCCAGCCGTTGCCCGACGTACGTACCTTTCACTCTCTAGGCCATCGATTAACCCAGAGTTTGTGCCGCTGGGGGGCGCTAGCGCCCAGACGACTGCTGTCTGCTGAATGGCAAATGGAGCGCTTGCTGCGTCAAGCCAGCCTCAATGTGCTTGTGGAGCAGGTAGAGCGCCGTGATGCAGCGTTGGAAGGTGACCGTCTGGAGGCGTTAGCCCATTTCTGTGGGTTGGTAAAAGCTGAAATGCTATCGGCGGCGACGCTCTATGAACGCCTGAATTACGAGCCGGATACCGACTACTTTCCAGCAGCGTTTGATGAAGCCGAACGGCTGCTGCACGCTGAAGGTGTCATGACCTACGCCGACTTGCTCTATCGCCCCTTGCAAGCGTTGGAAGCCGATGCTTCACTGCGTCAGCGGGTCGAAGGCTTTTTGGATCATGTGATTGTCGATGAGTACCAGGATATCAATACGGTTCAGCAGCGGCTGTTAGCCGTGCTTGCCGGACCAAGCGCCAATGTGATGGCCGTAGGCGATGCCAACCAGTGCATTTATGAGTGGCGCGGTGCTCGCCCTGACACCATGTTGGAAAACTTTACGGCCACGTTTGGGAAAGCCACTGACTATCCGCTCTCAATCACCTTTCGCCATGGTCATGCGCTAGCGCTGACGGCCAACCACGCCATTATGGCCAACCAGCGGCGGCCCGATCAGCTTTGCCTAGCCGAAGCGAGTAATCCCAATACGCGCGTATCGGTGGGACAGGGTAGCCGCATGCTGCTCGATGTCCTAGTGGATTGGCAGGCGCAAGGGCGTGCGCTCAGCGATGCCAGCCTGCTGGTAAGAAGCTGGGCGCTATCGGTACCTTTCCAGTTAGCTCTTCTGCAGGCGGGAATTCCTTTTCGCCTGCTGCGTGAAGATCGCTTCGTCTTCCGCTTACCTTTAGTCCAGGCGCTAGCCGGCTATCTCAAGCTCTCCAGACGGCCTGAGCTGCTGCACGACCCAGAGCAGTTACTGCTGCTGTTAGCTCAGCCAACCCCTTTCGTGGCCCGTGAACGCCTCCAGCGTTTGGCTTACCAACTAGCGAAAACGCAGCAGTGGCCTGAGCGGCATGAGCCTGTGTTGGCATCATTAAAACCGTTACAGCGGCGCACGCTAAAAAAACGTTGGGAGCTTCTGTGTGAACTGCCAAGGCTCAGCGCTTGGCCGCCCGCGAAGTTACTCAGCCACGTGGTAGAGACGATTGACGCTGAAAAAACGCTGAAACGCGCTGCCGCCCGCCGCGATAAAGGCGAAGAAGATGTGCGCTTACTCGATGTGCTTATTGAGCAGGCCGAGAGCGTGCAAGACCCGGATGCCTTTATTGAACTGCTTGAACGCCCAGTGGAAAATCAGGCTGGCGGCGTGCTCATTAGTACCGTGCACGGCGCGAAAGGGCTTGAGTGGCCGCTAGTGGCGGTCGCAGGCGTCAATGAAGAAGACTTTCCTCACTACAGTCGCGATAACCCGTTGAACGACGAGCGGTTAGAAGAGGAGCGGCGACTGTTCTATGTGGCCATTACCCGAGCAAAAGAGCAGTTGCTGGTGTTGCACGATGGTGGCGCTCATCGGCCAAGCCGTTTTATCGCTGAAAGTGCTTGGCAGGACGGTATGCGTATTGCGGCCTGTTTAGCCAGCCCGCAGGCGCCGGATCAGCCGTTGGAAGTCGTATCTCCTAGCTTGGTAGAGCGTTATCTTGCCAGGGTGGGGCGCGCTGACATTGCCTTGGCAGCCCCTCAGGTGAAAGAGCCGTCCGGCGGTTATGACGTGAATACAGGGGGCCACTATTATCCCGGACAGCGTTTACTGCATGCGGTCTTTGGTGAGGGAGAGGTGGCCGCTGTCGAGGGCAACCCTTCAGATCCTGTCATTGATGTACGGTTTGTACAGGCGGGAAGACGTCGTCTCATTGCCCGGCGTGCGCCCATTGAGGTGATGGATGCCGCTAGCAGCACGGTTAGCTAGCGGGTTAAAATTATATTCACCAGCGTGTCAATACCCCTGCTTTAACCCTTGGCGACGCTGGTAGGCTATATGGCGTTTGACTTACCCAGGCCCGGCCGATTAAATGCTTTGCAGTTAACTATTTACCTAACGGGTAATCGGCATGCTAAGGCACTTTGTTAGGTCTTGCGCCATCTCTCTTGCAGTCTGCAGCGGTGCTGCGATGGCCGGCGATTCGTTGCCTAGCCTCACGCTAAACGGGTTTGGCACGCTGGGTGTTGTTCACTCGGATGTGTCTGATGCCGATTTTGTCGCGGACCCGCTCGCCTCATCTGGCGCTGGCTACAGCAGTGATTGGAGTGCTGAGGTTGATAGCCGCCTGGGGCTTCAAGCAACGCTGGCTGCCACGTCTGCGCTCTCGACAACCGTTCAAGTCGTCAGTGAAAAGCGCTTCGATGGTTCCTATTCTCCTGCCATTGAATGGGCCTACCTACAGTATGACGCAACACCGAATCTAAGCCTTCGTGTGGGCCGGATGGTGCAAGGCAATTTTTTGAATTCTGAATACCGTAAAGTCAGTTTTGCCACTCCGTGGGTAAGGCCACCTGCCGAGATTTATCGATTAGTCCCTGTTGCCAATTTTGATGGTGTCGATCTTCGCTATCGCTACTATGTCGGGGAGTTGATTAACGACCTCCGCCTTAGTTATGGCGGCGGTAGCGTTGAGTATGCAACGGGCGATATTGAGTCGTCCGATTCATGGGGGGTGTCTCAACAGACTCGATGGGGCAACACCACGCTCTTTGCCAGCTACGGTGAAGTCAACGTCAGTGCGCAAGAGCTCACCCAGTTTTTTGACGTATACCGGTTGTTTGGACCGCCTGGCGAGGCGTTGGCAGATCGCTACGAAGTGGATGGTAAACCCCTACGCTTCCTCAGCGTGGGCGTTAACTATGATCCAGGCCAGTGGTTTGTGGAGGGGGAGTGGACTCGGCTATCCTCGTCAACGCTGCTGGGCAGCAGCGAAAGCACGCACATGACGGCTGGTTACCGCTTAGGTAAGTGGACGCCTTACGCGGCGTTGGGCAGAGCACGAGTGACCAGTAATACATTTGAGCCTGGGCTAAACCCGGCTTTTTACCCTTCTCCTTTTGCCGAGGGTGCGGCCTTGCTTAACAGCACCCTCAACACGCTCTTATCGTCTGGTCTTCAGCAAGATAGCCGTACCGTTGGTCTGCGCTGGGATTTTCGCCCTGGAATGGCCTTAACAGCACAATATGACCATATTGACTTTCGTTCAGGTTCTCCCGGTGGGCTCATCAACCAGCAGCCTAGCTTTCAGCCGGGTGGAACGATGAATCTTTTTAGCCTTGCGCTCGACTTTGTGTTTTAGGGAGAGTGACGATGGCTAAACGACTGTCTCGATTTTACTGCTGTGCGCTGCTCAGCCTGCTTCCTTGCACCGTGTTTGCCGATCTAGTGGTCGTGGTATCCGCAGATGCGGCTCTGAGTCGTATTCAACGACAAGAGTTGAAAGACCTTTATCTGGAGAGCCGAACGCCACTGCCAGGACAGGCGCGAATAACCCCTCTGGATCAGTCCGAACGCTCCCGTGAGCGCAGCGAGTTTTACCAGCGGTATATTGAGAAAACGCCGGCACAATTGCGCACGCACTGGGCTAGGCTGATTTTTACAGGGCGCGGCCAGCCGCCCCAAGCGCTTTCAAACAGCCAAGCCGTTGTGGAAAGGCTTATTCGTGACCCTAATGCACTCGGTTACATTGACCCATATTTTTTGGATGAACGGCTGAAGGTGGTCACTGTTGAATAAGCTTAGAGGCCCAGAGCTGTTGCGTGATTCATTGCTGCCGATGCGCTTATGGCGTCATCGGCTAGCTGAGCCGCTGGTGCTGTTTAGCACGATCGGTTTGCTCATCGTGCTTATTATTTTTAGCAGTGCTTATTTTTTGGTGAGCCGTGAGCAAGACACTATTAAGCGACAAATCGAGCTGTCGATCGGAGACATCGCGGATACGTATGAGGCCAGGGTGCTACGATCTCTGAGAGAGATTGACGCGACATTAAAGCTGGTGGATTTTGTGGCTAGCCAGCAGCACTCAGGTATTTTAGAGACGCTACAAGAGCGTAACCTGTTGCCGCCCGAGCTGATTTTTACAGTGAGTCTTATTGATAGCCAAGGAGCCGTCAAAGAGAGTACCGCGATGCAGCAGTGGGCTCATCCAGGTGGCGCTTTTGCCTCGTTGCCCCAAGCGCCAGGGCTACTGGTTGAGGCTTTTTCCTCAGAGGGTCGCCAGCAGCTGTTATTTGCAAGGATGCTAACCGGTGAGCGTGATACCCCTGAGTGGGTCACGCTGACGGTAGGGGCCGACTATTTTGTTAGCGGTTATGATGCAGGTGCGTTGGGAGCGCAGGGCTTACTGGCACTTGTAGACGCTAGCAATATGACCCGTATTGGGCGCAGTGGCTCTCAGCTCTATTCCAGTATCGCGATGGCTCTTCCCGCCCATGATGAGATACTCAGTCGCGGTGATATCCCTTTCTTAACAAACTGGCTTGGCGTTGAGCGCACCACCGTCGTGAGGCCGCTGTATCTCTTTCCATTGTCGATCGTGGTGGGTATTTCAGTGGATGAGCGTCTGGCCGAGGCTAATCAGATAACCCGACGTTACTGGCAGCGGGCCATCGTCGTGAGTGCCGCGTCTTTTTTTATTTTGGGCCTATTGGCACGATTGAGTATTCAACTGCAACGCGAACGCCAGCTGGTCACGGACGAACGCCTGCGCCATACGCAATATATTGAACACTTAGCGTTTCACGATACGCTGACCAACTTACCTAACCGGGCCTATTTCAGCTATCTGGTGAATCAGACCATTCAGCAGCAAGATGGCCAAGAGGGTGGATTTGCCCTGCTCTTTTTAGATTTAGATCATTTTAAACACATCAACGATTCGTTAGGGCATGATGCAGGTGATCAGCTGTTACAAGTGGCGGCCAAGCGTTTGGTGTCGGCAGTGCGTGAGCAGGATGTGGTCGCTCGATTGGGCGGCGACGAATTTGTGATTTTGCTTAAGAACGTGACCCAGCGTGAGCAAGTCACGCGGGTGACCGATCATCTCATTGCTGCAATGCAGTCGCCGTTTGCGTTGGCAGGAGAGTCATGTCAGATCTCAGTGAGTATCGGTGTGGCGCTGTTTCCGACAGATGGGGAAAATGAGAAATCGCTAATGAAGTGCGCCGATATGGCGATGTATCAAGCTAAAAAAGCGGGAAAGAATGGTATGTGTTTTTACACTGAATCAGCGTTGGAAAACTACAAATAGTCGCTTGCTGCTCCTTTAGTGGAGCAGCAAGCGACGAGATGGTGCTACATATTAGGATAGTTGGGACCGCCGCCGCCTTCAGGCGCTACCCAGGTAATATTCTGGGCAGGGTCTTTGATATCGCAGGTTTTGCAATGCACGCAGTTCTGGAAGTTAATCTGGAAACGCGGCTTGCCTTGATCATCTTCTACTACTTCATAGACCCCTGCAGGGCAGTAGCGCTGAGCGGGTTCGGCGTATTTCGGTAGGTTGTCACGAATGGGCAGCTCTGGGTCTGCGAGGCGCAGGTGGCAGGGCTGGTCTTCTTCGTGGTTCGTATTAGATAAAAACACCGAGGTGGATTTATCAAACGATAGCTTGCCGTCCGGCTTCGGATAGTTGATTTTCTCGAATTCGGCGGCTGGCTTTAGTGCCCCATGGTCAGTGGTGGTGTCATGAACGTTGGGGAGCTTATTGCCCAGGAGCTGATTGACGAAGTTGTAGGCGCCGCCGCCAACCGTGCCGTATTTATGAATGGCCGGCCCGAAGCTCGCACTCTCTTTCAGCTCCTGGTATGCCCAGCTGGCTTCCCACTTGCTGGTGAAGCTGGCCAGCTCTTGTCCGCCTTCATCACCGCCTTTGATGGCTTCAAAGACACTCTCGGCCGCGACCATGCCTGACTTCATCGCGGTGTGTAGGCCTTTGATTTTGGCAAAGTTGAGCGTGCCCGCATCACAGCCAATCAATAGGCCGCCGGGGAAGGTCATTTTTGGTAGGCAGTTGAACCCGCCTTTGACGATGGCGCGCGCGCCGTAAGCCACCCGTTTGCCGCCTTCCAGGTATTGGCTGAGTACCGGGTGGTGTTTCATACGCTGAAACTCATCGAACGGCGAGAGCCACGGGTTCTGGTAACCCAGGTCCATAATCAGGCCCACTACCACTTGCTGATTTTCTGCGTGGTAAAGAAACCAGCCGCCGTGGGTGTTGCTGTCCAGCGGCCAGCCGGAACCATGGACGACCAAGCCGGGTTCGTGCTTATCGGCAGGCACATCCCACAGCTCTTTTAAGCCGATGCCGTAGTGCTGCGGGTCGCGGCCTGCATCTAGTGAGAAGTCGTTAATCAGGCGTTTACCTAAGTGGCCCCGTGCGCCTTCTGCAAACAGCGTGTACTTAGCGCGCAGCTCCATGCCAGGCATATGGCCATCTTTAGGAGTGCCATCTGCGCCTACGCCCATATCGCCAATCAAGATGCCGCGCACTACGTCATCTTCAATGATGACTTCTTGAGCGGCAAAGCCGGGAAATATTTCAACGCCCAGCGATTCCGCCTGTTCTGCCAGCCAGCGACTCAGGTTGCCCGCGCTGATCACGTAGCGAGTTAAATCGCCGCCGGTGTTATGCATGCTTTTCGGCACCAGCGCATTAGGAATCTTCTGAGCTTTTTCGGCATCTTTCAGCAGATATACATCGTCGCGAACGGCAGGCGTATTTAAAGGAGCGCCGCGCTCCTCCCAATCGGGGAAAAGCTCCGCCAGTGCGCGGGGCTCAAACACTGCGCCGGACAGAATATGGGCACCTACTTCGGAGCCTTTTTCTACCACACAGACGGTGAGCTCCTGCTCTGCCTCGTTTGCCTGCTGCATTAAACGGCAAGCGGCAGCTAGGCCTGACGGGCCTGCGCCAACGACGACAACGTCAAAGTCCATCACATCGCGTTCAACGTTTTCCACCCGGTTTCTCCTTATTCTCATAAGCGCCATCTTTGGCTTGCTAGCGAATAGGCACTAGCTTATGAAAAGATGGCCTTAATTTAAAACGGTCGTTTGCTTCTGGTTATCTCCCATGATAGGCATAATACCTGTGTCAGGTCACCCCTACGATGGCAAATGCACACTTTATGAGCGTTGATAACAGCGATGATCATGGTGTGCTACGACCAAGGCCGCACGCATTGGGTGTTGTTGATGGCAGGTAGGCTGTGGCAAATTGATAGGGTTTTTCATTTACGCACCTATCAAACGCTTGCATGAATTTTTAGCGCTGCCATTTTGTGGCAGCGCCTGTTCAGGTTAACGGCTTCTATTACAAGCCAAGCGAGGAATCTATGAAAGTACTCGTCGCGGTGAAACGCGTCATCGACTACAACGTCAAAATCCGCGTCAAAGCTGATCATTCTGATGTGGACCTTACCAACGTCAAAATGGCCATGAACCCCTTCTGCGAAATCGCCGTGGAAGAGGCGGTGCGCCTGAAAGAGAAGGGCGTGGCCACCGAAGTCGTGGCCGTGACCGTGGGCCCTAAGGCCGCCCAAGAGCAGCTGCGCACCGCGCTGGCGCTGGGGGCTGACCGCGCTATCCACATTGAAACCGACGAGCGCGCCGAATCGCTGGCGGTGGCCAAACTGCTGGCCAAAGTGGTGGACGAAGAGCAACCCGGTTTGGTGATCCTCGGCAAACAGGCCATCGACACCGACAACAACCAGACCGGCCAGATGCTGGCAGCCCTCACTAACCTGCCGCAAGGTACGTTCGCTTCGGAAGTGGTGGTAGATGGCGACAAAGTAAATGTGACCCGTGAAATCGACGGCGGCCTGCAAACTGTCGCGCTGACACTACCGGCGATCGTCACCACCGACCTGCGCCTGAATGAACCGCGCTACGCCAAGCTGCCGGACATCATGAAGGCCAAGAAAAAGCCGCTGGATGTCAAAACTCCCGCCGACTATGGCGTGGAAGTGGCCTCCAAGGTCACGCTGCTCAAAGTGGAATCTCCTGCCGAGCGCAAAGGCGGTATCAAAGTCGCCTCGGTGGACGAGCTGATCGACAAACTGAAAAACGAAGCCAAAGTGCTTTAAAAGGAGCTGATCTCATGAGCATTCTGGTACTTGCCGACCTTCATGAAGGTCAGTTGGCGGGCGCGACCGCTCACGTCGTCGCAGCGGCCCAAGCCATCGGTGGCGATATTGATGTGCTGGTCGCCGGTGAAGGCGTCCAGGCGGCAGCAGACGCCGCTGCACAACTCGACGGCGTGAGCAAAGTACGCGTAGCAGATAACGCCGCCTACGCCCATCAGCTTGCCGAGCCCATGGGCGCGCTGCTGGTCGAACTCGCTGGCGATTACACCCACGTGCTGGCCAGCGCCTCCACCACCGGCAAAAACGTGCTGCCGCGCCTGGCGGCCCTGAAAGATGTCAGCCAGCTGTCGGATGTGATTGGCGTCGAAAGCGCCGATACCTTCCTGCGCCCGATCTATGCCGGTAACGCCATCGCCACGGTCAAAAGCGACGATACGCTAAAAGTCATCACCATCCGCAGTACAGGTTTCGATGCGGTCGGTACCGGCGGTAGCGCCACAACGGAAGCGGTGGATTTCGTCGCCGACAACGCCCAGTCCAGCTTCGTCAAACAAGAGCTGGCGCAAAGCGACCGCCCGGAACTCGGTGGCGCCAAGGTCGTCATCTCCGGTGGCCGTGGCATGGGCAACGGCGAGAACTTCAAACTGCTGGACGGCATTGCCGACAAGCTGGGCGCGGCCATTGGCGCTTCACGCGCGGCGGTAGACGCTGGCTTCGTACCCAACGACATGCAGGTGGGCCAGACCGGTAAGATCGTCGCGCCTGAGCTGTACATTGCGGTGGGTATTTCAGGTGCGATCCAGCACTTGGCGGGCATGAAAGACTCCAAGGTGATCGTCGCCATCAACAAAGACGACGAAGCACCGATCTTCCAGGTGGCCGACTACGGCCTGGTAGGGGATCTGTTTGAGATTCTTCCTGAGCTGGAAAGCAAACTGTAAGCTGTTGAATTACTTGTTTATCAAAAGCCGACTTCGCCAGAAGTCGGCTTTTTTATTTCTGACAGGTTCGATAAACTGACAATAGTTGACTAAGGTACTGGGATAAAGATTTGCCGCCCATGGTAAAAAATTGCCGTGGCGGTGGTTGAAAAGGGTGAAGTAAGACCACACCTAATGTAGTGAACGCAATAAAAGCCACTCAAGGAGAAGATAGCATGGCACATACCCTTCCTGAACTGCCGTACGCATACGATGCTCTCGAGCCGAACATCGACGCGATGACGATGGAAATTCACCACTCTCGTCACCACAACACTTACGTTACCAACCTGAATGCTGCGCTTGAAGGCACTGGCCTTGAAGACGTTCCGGTTGAAGAGCTGGTTGCCAACCTGGACCGCGTACCTGAAGAGAAGCGCCAAGCGGTTATCAATAACGGTGGCGGTCACGCTAACCACTCCATGTTCTGGCAGATGATGTCTCCCAACGGTGGTGGTCAGCCCCATGGTGACGTTGCTAAAGCAATCGACGCAGAGCTGGGCGGTTTGGATGCGTTTAAAGACGCCTTCAAAAAAGCAGCGTTAGGCCGTTTCGGTAGCGGCTGGGCGTGGCTATCTGTCACACCTGAGAAAAAACTGGTAGTAGAGAATACGCTGAACCAAGACAGCCCGCTCATGCATGGCAACACGCCGGTACTGGGTCTGGATGTTTGGGAGCACGCGTACTACCTGAAGTTCCAGAACAAGCGTCCTGACTACGTTGATGCTTTCTTCAACGCCGTCAACTGGGAAGACGTTGAGCGTCGTTACCAAGCAGCAACTGCCTAAACTCACGCCTTGTGAGTAGGGTATAAGCGGTTTTTACCGCTGAAAAACCGCCCCCGTTTAGGGGGCGGTTTCAGACTGCTGACAAAGCCCTGGCCCTTCGGCCAGGGTTTTGCTTTGATAAGCGTATCGTTTTTAGTGGTGGCCG
>NZ_JAWJBT010000015.1:0-116274 GCF_046536035.1 Halomonas sp. SIMBA_159 | reverse complement strand
TCACCACTCACCACTCACCACTCACCACTCACCACTCACCACTCACCACTCACCACTCACCACTCACCACTCACCACTCACCACCAATCACATCCCTTTCGCCAACAGCTTTTCAAGTACGTCTAGTGTTTCGTCAATATGGGCTTGGGTGTGTTCACAGGAGATGAAGAAGCGCAGTCGGGCGCTTTTCTCGGGTACGGCGGGGTACAGAATGGGCTGTACGTTGATGTCCTGCTCCAGTAGTGCGTTGGAGAGATACGCCGCTAGGGGCGAGCTGCCTACTATCACTGGTACGACGGCGGAACCGATACTTTGGCCAGTATTCATACCGCGAGCTTGAGCTTGCTCTAGGAAGTAACGTGAGATTTCTTGCAGTTTGGCGACGCGCTCTGGCTCTTGAGCCATCAGCTCCAGCACTTTGAGTGAGGGGGCAGCCACTTGCGCGGGCATGCCTACACTGTACAAAAAGCCCGGTGCGAAGTAGCGCAGAGTTTCGACTAGCGCTTTATTGCCTGCAATGTAGCCGCCGCAGCCAGAAAGCGTTTTGCTCATGGTGCCCATCCAGATATCGACATCGGTGGGGTCAATCGCAAAATGTTCCCGCAGGCCCAGACCGGTTTCGCCCATCACGCCAAACGAATGGGCTTCATCGACCATTAGCCAAGCTTGATGGCTCTGTTTGAGGGCTATAAAGCGCGGCAAATCGGGGATGTCGCCGTCCATGCTGTAGAGCCCTTCAATCACGACCAATACGCGCTCGAACTGGTGACGGTGCTGGGTGAGCAGCGCTTCCAGGGCGTCCGGGTCGTTGTGGCTGAACGACATGCGCTTGGCGCCAGAGAGCTGTGCGCCCACCAGTGAGCTGTTGTGAATATACTCGTCGTGCAGGATGAGATCCTTTGGGCCGAGCAGGTAGCCAAGGGTAGACACATTGGTCGCGTGGCCGCTGACGAACGCGACAGCATCTTCAACGGCGTAGGCCTTGGCAATAGCGCGCTCAAGCTCCCCATGAATAGGGCGCTCGCCCGATACGACACGGCTAGCAGATACTGAGGTGCCGTAGTGAGACGCTGCTTCGCACGCGGCACGAATCACACGAGGGTCGCCTGAGTAGCCTAGATAGTTGTAGCTGGCAAAGTTGATGCACGTGCGGCCATCCATCACGCTGGTGGCTCCGGCTAAGCCATCGTGCACTTTGAAAAAAGGCACTTTAAGGCCTAATTGCTGAGCACCTTGACGCATCATAGTCAGCTGTTGGTAGCCTGGGTGAGCATCAAAACGTGTAAAGCGTTCTGGAACAGATTGGGCTGCCCCTGCGCTAGGGGCGCTGGGAGCAGTGGGGCTAGCGGCTCTGGCAGTAGGGCGCTTGCGCGCCTGTTCTAACAGCTGACGTTTCAACTCGGAACGCTTGGCGGTCATGGTGTCTCGGTCGCAGGGGTGGATGCTGGCGCGCTGGTGATGCCATCCGCGCCGTGGCGGGCGGCCAGAGAGGCTAACGCATCTTGTGGCGACTCTTCAACATCCTCATCGTGCTGGTGCAGCTTTTGAATGAGCACGCCCGCGAGCTTATTGAGCGTAGACGCTTCGCTGAGCACCATTACCGGTACCTGAACGCCGAGACGGTTCTCAATCGCGGTCATCAGCTCGACGCCCATGAGCGAGTCGAAGCCCATGTCGTAGACGGAACGATTAACGTCGATCTTCTCTTCGTCGATCAGCAGAATGCTGGCAAGCTCAGCGCGCAGCAGTTCGGTAATCGTGCTGTGCAGCTCTTCTGGCGAGAGGTCCGCCAGCAGTGCGCTGATGTCGTCATCGCTATCTAGGCTGCCGTCGTCGTCGCTGGCGCGCGCAATCTCATCGAAGCGCGGCGCGCTGGAGGTGGGCAGAAAGCGCGCTAGGGCACCCCACTCCAGTTCCAGTACGCCCAGGCTTGGCCCGGGAGTCAGCAGCATTTGCTCAAGCACTTTGAGCGCGTCGTCAGAGCGTAGTGCCGAGCCGCCCAGGCGCTCTTGCAGCGCATCACGGGTGCGTGTGTTACGCGCCAAGAAACCGACATCTTCAATTGCGCCCCAGCGTACGCAGGTGGCTGGTAGGCCTTGCGAACGGCGGCGGGCCGCAAACGCTTCAAGCCAGTGGTTAGCGGCCACATAGTTGGCTTGGCCAGGGTTGCCAAACAGCGTGGTCGCCGACGAATAGAGCACGAAAAAGTCGAGGGCTTCGTTAACAGTAAGTGCTTCTAAGTGCTTGGCACCGTCAATCTTCGGTGAAAGCACTTTTTGAATACGCTCGGCATCCAGGTTGCGAATCAGGCCGTCGTCGATAACGGTGGCGGCATGTACGATACCGCGCAGCGGGCTTAGCTCGCGTTTCGCGCGCTCAAACACCTGCGCGAGGGCGTCGCGGTCGGTAATATCGCACGCCGCCGCCAGCACTTTCACACCTTGCGCTTCGAATTCGGCCACGGCCGCTTGGGCTTCATCGCTGGCAGGGCCGCTGCGGCTGAGTAGAATCAGCTCGCGCGCGCCTTTATCTACCAGCCATTGCGCGGTTTTCAGGCCAAACCCGCCCAGGCCACCGGTGACCAAGTAGCTGGCATCGCTGGGGAGACGCATGCTGCCAGTGCCTAGCTGCTCTTGGCGTGGTGGGGCAATGGGCTGTTCGTAGGTCACCACGACTTTGCCGATCTGGCGCGCCTGCTGCATATAGCGGAAGGCATCAATCACCTGGCTGTGGCTAAAGGCGGTGAATGGCAGCGGGCTGAGTGTGCCGTCGTTAAACAGCGCCATCATTTCGCCGAATAGGCGCTGGGTGAGGGCGGGCTGTACCTTCATCAGCTGGTCGGAGTCGATACCGAAGTAGCTCAGGTTGTTGCGGAACGGGCGCAGGCCAATGTGGGTGTTTTCATAGAAGTCGCGCTTGCCCAGCTCCAGGAAGCGACCGAACGGGCGCAGGGCGCGCAGGTTCTGGTTGATGGCTTCACCGGCTAGAGAGTTAAGGACGATATCAACGCCTTCACCCTGGGTATCTTCGAGGATCTCTTCCGCGAAGGTGAGCGAGCGGGAGTCGTAAAGGCGCTCTTCGCCCATCAGGCGTAGGAAGTCGCGCTTCTCTTCTGAACCCACCGTGGCGTAAATCTCAGCGCCCATCCATTGGGCGATTTGTAGCGCGGCAATACCCACACCGCCTGCTGCGCCGTGAATGAGCACTTTTTCACCGGGTTCTAAGCGCGCCAGATGCTTCAGCGCGTAGTACACGGTAAAGAAAGTGGTCGGAATGGTGGCCGCAGCGGCGTAGCTGACGCCCTCCGGCAGCGGGGCCACGGCGTGTTGGCTGGCCATCAAGCGGTCACTGAAGCTGGCGGGGCCAAAGCCCACGACGCCTTGGCCGGGCGTCAGGTGGTGAACGTTACTGCCCACGGCAACGACTTCGCCGGAGAACTCAAGACCCAGGGTAGGGCCCGCAAAGCCGTTCTCAATCGCTTCATCCGACAGCAGGCCCAGGGTGTACATGACATCGCGGAAATTAAGGCCGGTCGCTTTGACGCGTACTTCTACGTCATCCGCGCCTAGCTCCGGCAGCTGGCGCGGCCGCCACTGCAGCTGGCGAAGCTGTCCGGGTAGCGCAAAGCCTAGCGTCATGGCGTGGCTTGCAGAACCTTTATCCGCTTTTTTCGGGTGCGGAGCAGGCAACGTGCGCAGTCGTGAGGCATAGCGTATGCCTGCGTGCGTGATGATTATCTCGTTTTCGCTGTCGGGTGTGGCAATAGACGTTGCAAGGCAT
Organism: Halomonas sp. SIMBA_159; assembly: GCF_046536035.1. Taxonomy (NCBI): domain Bacteria; kingdom Pseudomonadati; phylum Pseudomonadota; class Gammaproteobacteria; order Oceanospirillales; family Halomonadaceae; genus Halomonas; species Halomonas sp. SIMBA_159. The sequence goes on along the minus strand of NZ_JAWJBT010000015.1, from coordinate 112,494 downwards.
TCGACTACAGAGGCGTTAGTATCTAAAGGAAGGTCTATCAGTGTGACACGATGACCAACAGCTTCGTTAGCGAGTGAACGGCCAAAACCCCAGAGCGCCGCATCATCTGTACTTTGATAGCCTTGCGTGGGTAGCCACAGAGTGACCTTGCAGCCTTGAGCTTCCAAGCCGCTAGCTTCTAATGCGAGCGACCACTGCTGGGCCTCAAAGCACCGCTGAGTTTGTGCGCTGGTGCTATTAATGCCTAGTTTGCGCAGGTCCAGCACGTTGAGCGCATCAGGTGTTTCCGGTAAATCAGCGAGCGCGTTTTCTAGCAGAGTGTGTGGCGCTGTACCGCTGACCCGTAGCCATACGGTGTTTCCTTCATGCTGGGCCAAATGTTCAGACAGTTGAGAGGCTAAAAGCTCTTGCTCTGCACTGGCTACGACCAGTGTGTTCGTGGTCGTTGCAATGGTGTCGGCTCTCTCAAGCCCCATAAACTGGGTATGGACTAAGTAAGCGCCGTTTTCTTCCAACTCAATAGGTGCGACAACGCTGAAACCATGGCTGGTTAACCATTCAATCAGTGTGTCTTGCTCTAAGGCTGCTTCATCAATACCGGGCGTTGCCAGCAGGTCATCTAGCCATCGGCTGGGATGGATCCCGAGTACCATCACCTGAGCACCCGGCGCTAGCTGAGCAGGCAGCGCATCAATCAGTTGGCGAGTGCGCTGAGGTTGAGTGGCATCTACGCTAACAAAAGCTATCTGGGCTTTCTGCGCCTCAGTCAATTGTGCCGGCTCACCGTCCAGTGTTTGGATGTCCATCAGCGGAAAATGCTCTTGGAGCTGTTCCGCCTGATGACGAGCTGTATCGCTCGTAGTCATGGCGCGATAGTGATACAGATTGTTAGTGGACGGTTTGCCCTGTGCAAGCTGCTCTAGTAAGCGCTGGCCTATGGCCGGTGCGCAGGGGCCAGCTTCTAACAGCTGTAGGCGATGCCCTTGGGCGAGCGTGGGTAAGGCAGTAATCATCATGGCGCCAAACTCAGTTGCCAGTACTTGCCAGCCGTTTTCGCCTATTATTACTCGATTAATGCCTGCGAGATGCTCAGTGCTAATACCTAAGCTTTCCAGCGTTTCGCTGTTATTCGACAGCGCCTCTCGATGTAACCCTAAGCGGCCGATTAGATGAATGGGCGCAAAGTAATCGGGGTAGTCTTGAACGAGCAACTGCCAAATAGTTTCAGGCGGAAGTGCCTGTTCATCTTCGCTCAGGTGGCTTTCAGCCTCTTGGCTACCTTGCTGGGCAAAGGCTTCGCTTAGGCTATCCAGCAGGGGCGCGACTTCTTGTGCATAGCGCTGGCCAGTACTTGCCGTGTAGGCATCACTTAGCCCAGCTAAGTGGTTAAGTGCTTCGCCAGAGAAGGGCAGTGCGGCGGTTGTTAAAGGAGCGGGCGTTAGCTCCACATCCAGATAGCTGAAGTGCTGGTGGTGCGCACGGTTCAGGCGAATGGCCTTGAAGCGTGTCTGGCTTAGCACGGCTACGGCGCGGCCTTGGGCATCAAATAGCTCAAAATCGGCCGTGAAGGAGTGCGGGGCACGTTTGCCCATCACCGCACGGGCGATCACTGGCGCGCCTGCCTCGGCATTAACCTGAATACGACCCACACGCACCGGGACAAAGGCGAGCTGGGCGGCAAATTCACTGTGCTGTGCCAGCAGCGGAATGAACATCTGGAAGGCGCTATCAAGAATGCCGGGGTGTACATGCAGCGTATCTAACTGTTCAGCCACCGCTTCGGAGAGTTTGATTTCACCAATGACGCTATCGCCCTCAATCCAGCCGCGCTGAATGGCTTGGAACGCAGGGCCGTAGTGCAGGCCGATACGTTCGGCCATGTGCAGGTGCTCATCCAGGGTGTAGTCGGCGTCACGCTTAGGCAGTGTTGGCGCTTGGCGGTTGAGCAGGAAGCCGCGGCTTTCGCGCATGCGGCGTGCCACGGCATTGAGCTGCCACTCGCTTCCCGTGGCGGGCTCGCGGGAGTGTATCTCCAAGCGGCCATTGTCGGGGTCTAGGGTAAGGCGCATGGCGCGGCCGTTGGGGCCGTCCAGCAGCAGTGGGGCGCGAATTTCTAGCTCTTCGATATCCAGAACCGGCGTCTCTTTCTGCTGCAGCGCGGCAGCCAGCGCGAGTTCTACAAACCCTGCGCCGGGGAAGACCGCCCCTTCACCCACCACGTGGTCGGCAAGCCAGGGCTGCCGCTTGGTGTCTAGCTGGCTTTCCCAGGTGTGCTCTTGCTGCGCTAATGGATAACCCAGCAATGGGTGCTGATAGTAACGCGACAGCAGGCCCTGGCCGTCGTTGGTGCCTTGTACCCATAGGTGAGTGCGCTGCCATGAGTAGCGGGGCAGCAGCACGCGCTGGCCTTCTATCGGGAAGAAGCGCTGGCTATCTAGGTGTAAGCCGCTGAGTAGCAGCTGGCTAAGCGTGCGGTTCAAACCTTCTAATCCAGGTTTGTGGCGCTCGATAGTGCCGAATACTAGACCGCTGCGCTCTTGCTGGCGCAGCGATTCGTTCAGGTAGCGGCGCAAAATCGGGTGCGCGCCGACTTCGACGAAGACGTTGTAGCCTTGCTCAATTAATGCGGTTGCGGCGCTATCAAACAGCACCGGCTCGCGAATATTGAGCCACCAGTAGTGGGCGTCCAGTTTTGTGCCTTTGCTGAGCGCGCCTGTCACCGTAGAGAAATAGGGGATCTCTGTGGCTTTGGGGGTGATGCCCGCGAGAGCATCGACCACGCCTGCCTGAATGCTGTCCATGGCGGGGCTATGGAAGGCGTAATCTAGCGGTAAGCGCTTAGCAAAGGTGCTCTCGGCGCTCAGTGCGGCTTCCAGCTCGCTAAGCTGGTCGCGGTTGCCTGCTAGGGTAATGCCTTTAGGGCTATTAATGCCTGCTAGGCTTACGCGGTCAAATGCTGGTTTAGCGAGCCAAGGGGCGATTTCTTCGGCGCTCAAGGCAACGGCGGTCATCTCACCCAGGCCACGGGTTTTGCCCTGGTAGTCACTGCGGTAATAGATGACTTTGACTGCATCTTCCAGGCTGAGCGCGCCGGAGGCCCAGGCGGCGGCAACTTCGCCCACGCTGTGGCCAAATACAGCTGCTGGGGTAATGCCCTGGGCTTTTAGCCACTCGGTGAGCGCCACTTGCAGGGCAAACAGCGCAGGCTGGGCGATTTCGGTGCGTACAAAGCGGCTCTCTTCGCCTTCAGGCTGGTTACGGCCTGCTAATTCGTCACGCAGTGAAAAACTGCCGTGGCGTTGGAACAGGGCGTCGACACGGTCAATGGCCGCAGTGAAATCGGCGTCGCTATCCAACAGGTCATGGCCCATGGTTTCCCACTGGCAGCCGTTACCGTCATACACGAACACTGGACCTTTGGCATCGGGGAGACGCTCTAAGGTCGTGACCTCAGGCGCTTCGCCTTCTGCAAACTGGCGCAGTGCCGTGGCGGCCTCCTCTGCGCTGCTGGCGAAGCAGAGCGCGCCGTGGCTGTGCTGCTCACGGTGGTGGAACAGCGTATGAGCGATATCGTAGAACCCTTGGCCGGCTTCCTGAAAATGCTTAGCCAGGGCGAGGGCGTTTTCCGTTAGCGCTGCCTCGCTGCGAGCGCTGAAACGAATGGGCAGCGGGGCATCCGGTGTTTGGCGAGGCGCGGCGGGTTTTTCCGGTGGGCTTTCCAAGATCACATGGGCGTTAGCACCACCAAAGCCAAACGAGTTAATGCCAATCACCAAGCGGCCTGTGGGCTTTAGCGGCTGGGCTTTGGTGACAACGCTTAAATTCCACTCATCGAACTTGATGCGTGGGTTCAACTTACGAATGCCGATGGTCGCGGGGACTTCACGGTGCTGTAGGCTGTACAGCGCCTTGGCAAGCCCGGCGACCCCTGAGGCGGTTTCCAGGTGGCCTACGTTACTCTTCACCGAGCCAATCAAAAGCGGCGTTTGGCGATGTTTGCCAATCGCTTCGCCAATGGCGCGGGTTTCAATGGGGTCGCCAACGGCGGTGCCGGTGCCGTGGGCTTCTAAATAGTCGATCTCATCGGGGGAGATACCGGCCTGTTCATAGGCACGGCGCATCAGGTCGGTTTGGGCACTGGGATTCGGCACCGTCAGGCCTGATTTATGACCGTCGGTATTCACTGCAGAGCCCGCGACTACAGCAAGAATGTTATCGCCGTCGGCGACGGCTAAATCGTAGTCTTTGAGTAGGAATAGTCCTGCCCCTTCAGAACGTACGTAGCCGTTGCCTGCTTCATCGAACACCTGGCAGCGGCCGGTGGGCGAGAGCATGCTGGCTTTAGAGAAAATGATAAAGCCGTAGGGGTGCAAGTGCAGGCTGATACCGCCCGCCAGCGCCATGGTCGTTTCACCGCTGCGAATGGATTGGCAAGCCTGATGAAAAGCCACCATGGAAGACGAGCACGCGGTATCCAGCGACATGCTGGGGCCGTGCAGGTCAAACACGTAAGAGAGTCGGTTGGAGGCGATGCTTGAAGTATTGCCCGTGGCGGTCGAGGCATCAATGGCCGCCATGTCATCCGCTAAACGGTAAGAGTAGTCAAGACTGGCGACACCCAGGAAAACGCCGCACTGGCTGCCACGCAGGGTGCTGGGCACGATGCCGGCGCTTTCCATGGTTTCCCAGGTGAGCTCCAGCAGCATGCGCTGCTGCGGGTCCATATTGGCCGCTTCGCGTGGGGAAATACCGAAAAACTCTGCGTCGAACCCGCTGATATCGCCCAGGCTACCCGCAGCAAAGGTGACGCTGGTGCCAGGGTGGCGTTTATCTGGGTGCCAAAAGGCATCATGGCTCCAGCGATCTGGGGCCACTTGGGTGACGAGGTCTTTTTCGGCTTGCAGGTCTTGCCAGAACGTTTCAGGGGTGGTGCCGGGGAAACGATGGGCGGCGCCGATAATGGCCACACGTTTAGTCATTCTTGCTCCTGAGGTTCTGGTTCTGCCTTGATCACATCGTTACTTATATCGCGTTCAAACACTTGTTTAAATAGCCGGACGCCAAGTTCGTTGGCTGCTACTCCCTGCGTAGGGTGCTCCGCAGGCGTTTGGTCAGGCGGTGTTGGTTGGGTTGACCATATCATGTATGGGGTGCTCCCCGTAGGGGGCGTAAAGTGCCCATACGCATCTGGCAGTATAGGTACATGGTCGCCATACCAGCCCAGTAAACCAGGCCTGGCGCACTCGTTTAGCGCTGTTTTAACGTTTGCCAACATTTGATCAGCTTCACCTAAATGGTGCAAATACACGGCTAGTTCGCGCAGGTGGCCTGGAAGAGGCCATGCCGCATGGGGCAGTGTGTCTGCCAAGCGCGCCTGAGTAGGGGCTTCTAAATGCAGCGGGCCGTGATTTTCCATGGTGATCACAAAAATAAACAGCGGCCTATTATCGTCATCTTTGAGCAGGCGTCCAACCTTTCGTGCCACGGCCTGATCGCCGATGTACTGCCCGTGCTTATCTTGACTGGTAAAGGCCGCGATATCGATAAAGGTATCGAACCCTAGCAGAGGGATGACTTTATCGCGCATATAAAACGTGGCTGGGTAGGGGTGAACGCATACGGTGCGATAACCCTGTGCCCGAAAAGCGCTGGCAACGCTTGGAAGTGGGTGGCGGCTTATGGTGCGGTAAGGATTGAACTGCCTGGGGCCCCAGCGATGTGGCGCAAGTCCGGTGAGCACGGCGCACTCGGTTCGCACGGTGTTAGCCCCCCAGGCGGGCACGCTTAGTTCGCCTTTTTCGATAGCTTCCTGGCACGTGGCATCAAAATGCTGCAGCAGTGTGTTAGCAACGTCTGGGCACCAGGGACGCGGGTCAAAAAATGACTCGCTCTGAATCAGGACAACATTGGGTAAGGTGGCCCTTGGGGTGTCAGGGTACAGCGCCTGTTGACTTACTTTCAAGAAAGGCGAGGCGTCAGGCGTGGGCGGAGTGGAGCGCATCAGCGCCACGCCGTATGCCCACAGGCTGGCATGTAGCCCTGCGCGGTAAAGATCTTCCACGGGATTAAGCGTCATCGCGGGTAGTGCACGCACTCCCGCTCCTACCATCAGAGCGCCCGCTGCACTTAGTAGCAGCGTGCTTTGCAAGAAGAGGCTAGCGCCCCATTGGCTGACGAAAGACGCTTCTAAATAGAGGAAGCTGCCAATGGCGATAGCCCCGGCGCTGCTGGCAGCGATGGCAAGGCCAATGCCAAAAAAGGGCACGTAGAGCCTAGGGTGCAGTATGGCGTCCCAGAAGTACTCGAAGTCGTGGCATATAAACGGCTCGTTGAGCGTTTTGGACTTGGTATTGCTTGATTGAACGACGACCAGCTGAAGCGACAGCACAAAGACGACAGAAAACCAGGGGCGTTGAAGGAGCAGGGTAAATAGTCCAAACAGCAGTAGCCAGCTGCCTAAGTGGGTAGCATTCGCGGCAATGGGGCGTTTCCAAAGGGGAGCAGGTCGAGGAGATAGTAGCGCTTCAAACGCAAAGCTGCCCAGTAATCCTACGAGCAGTGGCAGACTCATCGACATCAGTAGGCTGGAGAGCATGTTACTGGCCCCCTACATGATCAAAACCCAGTCGTTTGATGAGCCACTGCGAGACGCCCGCTGGCAAGACGGCCAGCCACCAAGTGCCAAAATTCAGCGGGAAGGGAAAGCTGACCCGTGCGCGGTTGGCTCCGATGCCGCGAGCAATCACTTTTGCGGCCCGTTCCGGCGGCCACTCCCAAGGCTTGGGGCCGGGCATGGCGTTGCACATGGGGGAGGTGACGTAGCCGGGCATGACGACCGTCACGCCAATTCCACAGGGGGAAAGCAGCCCACGCAGGGCTTCGCCGTAGGCTTTAATGCCCGCTTTGCTGGCGCTGTAGGTGGGCGTGCTGGGTAGCCCATGCCAGCCAGCGAGGGAGCTAATAAAGACCAACTGGCCGCTACCCCGTTCGCGCATGGCGGGCACCAAGTGATGCGCCATGGCAATGGGCGTGGTGAGGTTGATATCTAGCAGGGCTTGAACGTCTGCCCAAGGCTCAAGCTCACCTAACTGCTCAGGGTGTGTGTTCTTGCCTGCGTTGGCGATGACGATATCTGGCAGATGCTCGGTGCTGAGCGTTGTGAGCCACTGTGCAAGTTCATCACCATCGGTGAGGTTGATGGATGACAGCGTCACTTGCGCGCCTTTCTCTCGGCAGGCGCTGGCCACCTGTTCCAGTGCTGAGGTGTTACGGCCATGGAGAATAAGGTGCGTCTGCGGGGAGGCATACTCCTTGGCGAGCGCTCCGCCGATGGCCCCCGTCGCTCCGGTGATCAGCACGCAGCGTGAACGTTTTGTCTGTTCCAAGGTTGTGGAGTCAGTGGTGGAATCAGTTGTGGCGTCTGTCGAGGCGTCAACACTCACAGCAGCTTCTCCAGCGGTGATGGGCAGGCTTCCAGGATGTGGGCGGCATTATTGACGGCAAGATCAATCCCTGGTCGGCAGTAAAAGCCGCCGTTTATTTGGGTGGCGTACATGACCGTTTTGCGAAAATAGTGGAATAGCTGGGCGCTAGGTGGTGGTGGTTGCTGCCAAAACTCATCCAAAGCGCCTTCATAAGTCAGGCCTGCTAGGTTGTAGATGGGGTCACTCAGGGTAAAAGTTGGGCATTGATGCTCCAGGGAGACCAAGCCTACGGTGCTGTTGACCGTCACTGTGCCTTTCGCGTGCCCCAGTAGTTGATTCAGGTCACCAGACTCTAAATACACGATACGCCCTTCTAGCCCATAAAACGTGGATAGACGCGTGATGGTTTTTGTGTAGTTATCTAAACCCATATCGAGTGGGTGGTTCTTAATGCATAGCAGTGCATCGTTTGGTGCATGCTGTGCAAATGACCCCATGACGTAATCCATCACTTCTTCCATATGGGAATAGGGCGAGTGATAGCGAATCTGAGCATCTGTATTCAACTGCAACGGCAGCATAAAGTAAGGCGTGCCACTTTCAATTAGCGCCTTGATACGCTTAGCATCGCGTTTTTTCCATGACTTTAATTGCTGGAAGCGCTTGATGTAGCCAGCGTATTCCACCGGCGCCGTAACAGGGGAGTGGTTGCGGTAGTGGGGGGCCAGTAGTGGATTAAGCAGCCCCGCTACGTGGTAGGCCACATCGTGTTGTGCACGCACTTTAAATGGCGAATGGAAATGCGTTGGCTTGGGCAGCTCAGGCAGCGCTTTGCCTGTTTCAAAAAACCATGTGGGGTCGCGAGGTAACAGCGAGTGGCCGTTTACGCCCTCACGCTCAAGCGTCACCCAATAGGGGCGGAAGTAGCCCTCTTCAAAGACGTGAGTGCGTACGCCCGCTTCTGGCGCTTGTTCGATGGCGGGGCGGTGTACGGGGCGCTGGTCTCCGAACATGATCTGATCAGTGATGTCGTGGCGCTGCCTTAAACGTGATATGTATTCAGGCAGTTCGCTGAGTGGGCCACGAAATAAATAGCTTTTGGCGTGCGTGCGTTGCCAATACAGCATATCTCCGGCATTGAAGTTAACCTTCACCACTCGATGGCCGTCGTCCGTTAAACGGCGTGCCAGGCGTTGGTAGAAGGGTGAGCATACGCCCTGGAGAAATAAAAATGAGCGTTTCTGCTTCAACTTAACGCCTTCCTTTAAGAAAATAACGGTACCAGCGGTATAGGTGCTGCTTCCATGTAAGCACGTGTTTTTGTGCGTCTGGCCTGCGTGCTTTTGCTTGCTCCAACAGGCTGATAACGGTTTCTGCGTTGCATAGCTGACCTGATGCAGGGTCTACATAGCTAGGGTACAGAAGCAAGGTGCCTGCCACTAGCTCGTCAAGGCTGAGCGTTCGTGTACGCCTTTCACAGTTCATGGCATCGTGGGTTAGGCCCCAGCCTGCATAAAAAGGTAGGCCGTAAGTGAATACCTGACGATGCCTCAGCAGTGCCTCAAAACCAGTGAGTGAACTCATAGTGTGAACAGCATCCACGCGCTCCAGCAGAGCGGTAATGTCCATATCACTACCGTCTACATCATACAGCTGCTTGGCATCGCTATCGAGTTTGCCCACCCGCGCGCCACTAATCACGTCTGGGTGTGCTTTATAGATAATAAATGCATCGGGTTCCGCTTGGCGCACGGCTCTTAATAGCGCACTGTTGGTTCGAATGCGTGGAGAGCCGGTGGCTATTGAGGCGTCGCTTTCTACTTGGCCGGGCACCAATACGATCGTTTTATCGCTGGGAAGCGATAAGGCGGCTTTCCCAGAAACGTTGTATTTCGATAGCTTGAGCGATACTAGGCGCTCACGTAGCTGAGCTGCACGTTTCAGCAAGTGAGAGCTGAATTCTTGATGATTAAGCAGGCTCTCCAACTCACTGGACTGACTGGGATCGTAATAAATACCTAGGCTATCGATGGCAAGTGATAACGGTGTTGTTAGGTCTGTGCCAAGGCCTACGGATCGGATAAATCCATCCTCAATGCGCCATAGCTTGTGAAGTTGTTCGGCGTTTCGGCTTATAAAAAGGGGGTCAACGTTGCTTGACCATGCCAGAATCCGCGGAGCGTTAGCGCCCGTTTGAATACTGTCAGGCAGCACGTCTTGATAATGGATAGTGGCCGCTGGACCAAGAAAGTAGCCAATAAACTCTCGCTTCCAGGCCGAAAAGCCACACGCTATCCATTCCCCCCTTAAGCGCTCTTGTTGGCGTCGCTGATCAGCGATAAGCGTGATGGTGTCTTCCAGAGTGGAAGGTTGGCCTGTGTAGGGGTTGGCGTAGCGTGCATAACGCAAATACGCGGCTGCGAATACCTCATCAAGGGAGCGTTGTTTCACCCGGCGTGGGCAGTCAAGCTGGTCATGAGTTAGCCCCCAGCCAGCATAAAAAGGTAGCCCGTAACAGTGTACTCGTTTACCAGCCATCAGGGCTTCAAACCCCAGTTGGCTGGTAACGACATAGACATCGTCTACTTGCTCAAGTAGCGCCCAAGGATTGATATCGTCACTGATGATTTGGCAACGCGGATGGTCCAGCGCTTGTGTGAGGTGCCCCTGTTTGTGACCTGCAATGACATCAGGATGGATTTTTACCAGCACATTGGCGTCTGGGTGGTGTTCAAGGGCATGCTCCAGCATTAGCGAAAAGCTGTCTGAATTAGCCCCGCCGTACTCAATGGATGCATCCCCCGCCGTTTGATCGACCACTAACACCTGTGCATCGAGCGTTTTGAGCGAGCTATCCGGAGCATGATTATACTTAGACAGTCGGTGGTGCTTAAGGAGCGCTATACAACGCTGAGCCCTGGCCAACTCTTCGGGGCTGAAAGTAGCCGTGTTGAGCCAGTTTTCTAAATCGCTAGGACGCGAAGCATCGTAATAAATGCCGCTGTAATCAGCCACGATGCTGTTGGGCTGGTAACCGTCGGCGCCTGTTCCCAGGGAGCGTAAAAAGCCATCTTCAAGTGCTAAATAGGGCAAGTGGTGACGTGCGGCAAAATCTCTTGCGCCTACGCTGGTAGGCTTTAACCCCCAGCCAATGACCAGATCAGGTTTTGGGGTAAGTTTGCGTATCTGAATAAAACGGTCACATTCTGGCAGTAGCGCTGCCAAAGTGGGTATCTTACTGACACCTCTGTAGGTGTAGCCTGCGATATTTTTTGCCATGAAATGGGCCGCATTACCATCAAGAAAAGGTTTGCTGAATAGGCGGCGAACATACGTGAAATAAGCGTGGTTATCAATTAAGCCGTTTCTGGTTTACCTTTGTGTAACGGGCGGCACGCAGTGATACAGTTTGGAAAAAATATCTAAGTTGACTTAAATCAACGCGCACAAGTCACTTGTTTTTGGTAGATTTGTTTTCTATGTCACGATTGATGCTCAACCCGTGGGCTCAATTTAAGGAAAGTTAACGAGATAGGGATTTTTGGTGCGCTTAGCCCCCATGATTCATAGGCTCATTACATTTCGTTCTTTAAAAAGCCGGCTTTTGCTGGGACTTTCCTGTGCCTTAGCTGTATTGGCGGGTGCAGTGCTAGGAATGGCGTGGCAGGTGGGTAAAACCATGGTTCACGATACCAATATGGCGCATCTACGGTACGAAGCTGATCTGCTGGCGGATGAAATTACGCAGCAGATCAATCAGCGTATCAATGCATTGGAGCGCTTGAACGGTGCGCTTGGTCTGTCCAACGACACGTCATGGCTGAACTATGAACTGCAAAAAAATAGCTCTCTATTGGCGTGGTTTGAAGGCTTAGTCATTAGCGATGAAGAAGGTGTCATTCTAAGCGATTGGCCAAGCGTTGTGGGACGAGTAGGCCTAGATACCTCAGAGCTTGAGTATTTTAAAATGGTGAGGGGGATACGCCGCCCCTATGTCAGTGAGCCCTTTGTGGGGCGTGCCAGCGGCATGCCATTGGTCTTGATCAGTGTGCCTCGCCTGGACTCAGATGGTCGCTTTGCTGGGTTTGTGGGAGGCATTGTTAGCCTTAAAAGCAGCGGTATGTTTAAGCGTCTAAGTACCATTCGCTTGGGCAACGAGGGATATGCTGCCGTCTCCACCGCGTCAGGTAAAATTCTTTACCACCCCGATCATTCGTTGGTGAATGCTGAAATCAGCAACGTTCAGTTAAACTCATTGTTAGAGCTCGCGCTGTCTGGCTGGAACGGCGAGGGCGTCGCTGAGCTTGCCAATGGTCGTATCAGCCTACAGGCATATGCACAGGTGTGGCCTGCTGACTGGGTTGTGGGATTGTTTTTGCCTGCCGATCAGGCACAACTGCCGCTTTCAGGGTTTATTTATAAGCTGTTAGGTATCTGGTTTGTGATTGCATTAACCATGATGCCTTTGTTGTGGTGGCTCCTCACCCGCATTCTCAAGCCGCTTGACCATCTTGAGGCGCAGATTGGCGAAGTAGGCGTTGGTCAGCGAGAGAACTTAGAGCTAGCCACCAATATGCAGGAGTTGCAGCAAGTGGCGGTCACCTTTAATCGGGTAGAGCACGAGCGCCAGCAGTTGGTGGGGCACCTGCAAGAGCGCCAGGCATTTTTGGATTCGGTGTTAAGCGCTACGCCTCAAGGCATGTTTGTGGCTAACTTTGGCGGCAAAATCACCTATATGAATCCCGCGCTCCTTGAGATGCTGGACATTCCTTCGGATACCCCTATGGAAGCTTGGATGGAGCAGGTTCATGCGGATGACCGTGAGGGGGCGAGGGATATGTGGGTGCATAGCTTGAAAACAGGCAGTGACTTTGTGCGCCAACTGCGCTTTGTGCGCAGTGACCAAGAAACCCTGTGGCTGGATATACATGCGCGAGTGGTGATGCTTTCCCAGGGGGGGCACTCGTTAGGGTTGGTCGGTGTCGTGAAGGACATTACCGAACGCCGCCAGCAGGAGGCGCTGCAGCGCTGGGAGGCGGAGCACGATCCGCTTACCGGGCTCCTAAATCGCCGAGGGTTTGACCGCCGTTTGGAAGAAGCCTTTGCCGATTTTCAGAAAACCAGCACCCCCTCAGCGCTGTTACTGTTTGATTTGGACCATTTTAAGCCTATTAACGACGAGGGTGGTCATGCCCTGGGCGATGAAATGCTACGGCGTATTGCTCAGATAGTGGCTTGGGAAGTTCGTCGTAGTGATCATGTGGCCCGCCAGGGAGGGGATGAGTTTGGTGTCTTACTGCCCAGCTGCACATTGGCCCAGGCTGAGCGTATTGCTGAGTCGTTACGTCAAGCGGTGAGCGAGGTGTCAGTCACGCATGAAGGGAAAGAGTACACCGTGACGTTAAGTATCGGCGTGACGACCTTTGATGAGAACGATGAGACGGTAGAGGTCGCGCTTTCTCGCGCTGATGCCGCCAGTTATGAAGCTAAAGGGCAGGGGCGTGACGGGGTCGTCGTGAAGCTGCCAGAACAGTTCGATCCTATGGCACTGTTTGATTAAAGCACTGTTTGATTAAAGCTTGTCTGCAAAGCCTTCCTGTTGCCACGCTGACAGCCACTGGGGCAGCTTCTCCGCCGGCATCGGGCGTGCAATGCCGTAACCTTGGGCCAAGTAACAGCCTAGCGATAGCAGCGCCTGAGCGTGTGCCTGGGTTTCGACTCCTTCTGCCAGAACCGGGCGGGAGAATTTTTTCGCCAGGAACACGATGCTCTCGACAATCGCGCGGTCATCTTCGCTCTCCAGCATATCCCGAACAAAGTCTCGGTCGACTTTAATGAGCTGAACGGGCAGGCGGCGGAAGTAGGCAAGTGAAGAGTAGCCGGTGCCAAAATCATCCAGCGCTACATCAATCCCCAGCCGTTGGCAGTTTTCGAGTACATGCAGCGCGGCTTGCATATCATCCAACGTGGCAGACTCTAAGATCTCTATGGCGAGCAGCTTGGTGGGTACATCGGCATAGCGCTCTAGCAGCTGCTCTAACTGAGGTAAAAAGCCTTGGTGCAGCAGGTGTTGCGGGCTGATATTGACGCTAACTTGCAGCTCAATGCCCTGTTGTTGCCACTGTTGGAGCTGCTGTAGCGCAGCTTCAATGACCCACTCTCCTAAGCGAAACTCCAGCTCGCTTCCTTCAAGAAGAGGCAAGAACTCGTCCGGTGCACATAAACCCCGTGTGGGGTGTTGCCAGCGAATTAACGCTTCAGCGCCCACCACGGTTTTTGACTGTAAATCGACTTGTGGTTGGTAAAAGAGCCTGAATTCATCATTGGCGAGCCCGTGCTGTATGGCATTCCGCTCCTGCTGGCGCAACCGAGCCAGATGTTCCTCGTCGGTGCTATAACGGATGCACTGAGCCACCCCTTGGGTTTTGGCTTGGTACAGCGCCTGATAGGCGTGACGAAAGAGAGTATCAGAATCAACCTCATCTTCTGGGTAGCATGTCATACCGATGCAGGCGGTGAGCTTTAACGTATGGCCCTGCACCTCCACCGACTGCTGAACGATTTGGTGTAGCGCGGCGCTGCTCACGTGTTGAGTTGGGGCCACGACCACAAACTCATCGCCACTTAACCGACCTGCAATCCCTTGTTCTTGCAGCGGACTCACCAATGCCTCAAGGCGTTTGGCAATACGCTTTAAAATCTGGTTACCCACGGGGTAGCCAAACAAATCATTAAGGCGTTTAAAGTCATCAATATTGAGCACGTAAACGGTGAGCGGTTCACGTTGCTGAGTAAGCGCTTCAAGCTGAGTGCGGGCTAAGCGCTGATTAGGTAGCCCCGTTAATTCATCAATATTGGCCGCTTTATACAGCGCTTCGGCATGGCGCTTGGTCTCGGTGATATCGGATTGAATGGCAATAAAGCCGCCCCCGGCTTGTTCGCCAGCCGGGAGGGGATTACAGCTGATATGCACCCAATAGGGCGTGCCATCTTTATGGTAATTCAGCACCTCTTCTTCAAAGCGCTGGCGGTGTTGCAGGGCATGTGCGATCCGCTTCACGGTATCGGGTTCAGTGGAGCTGCCTTGCACCAGCTGTCCGGGTTTTTTACCAACCGCTTCCTCAAAGGTATAGCCGCTTAGCCGCGTAAAGCCGTCGTTAATCCACTCAATCTTGCCGTTAGCATCCGTAATCACCACGCCGTTGCTGGTATTTTTGGCCACCATAGAGAGGCGTGCAATGGCTTTTTGGTCTTGGCGCTGCTGGCGATGGTTACGTAAATTGTTGATAAATTGACCAATACTGCCGAGCAGGGGGGCAAGAAAATCTACTAAAGCGTCATCGTAGCCATTTGGCCGATTCGCCAAACCAATCATGCCGATACACTGGCCATGAGAATGAATGGGGACTCCCAAAAACGCATTGAGCGGAGGGTGGCCCGGCGGCAAACCACCGCGCCGTGAATCTGTTGCTGGAGTATTTGAGATCACGACTTCTTCATGGCGCATGGCGTGCCCAAACAGCGTGTCGAGATTGCTAAAAATCATGCCGTCTGGGGCGTTTTGGTCGTAAAACTGCTTAGAGGCTTGGTCCCAGGTAATGTCAGTGATGGCATGGGCGACCAAATAAGGCTCGTTGGCGCTGTTGTATAGCACCTCGCCAATAAAACCGTATTCACTGTGAGTCAGAGCTAACAGATCTTCGAGCAGCGGGTTCAGCGCCTTGGCGTTTCCCTGGCCATCAATGAAGCTGGCTTGAGCTCGCATAATGGCTTGTTCTAGCTCTTGCTGGCGCAATAACTGTGTTTCTATCTGTTTGCGCGGAGTGACATCCAGCATGGTGCCGATCAGTTGCACCACGCTGCCATCGACAATTAACGGATTACCGGTGATACGAACCCAGCGGGGTTCGCCGGTCACCGTGACGAGTTGAAAGGTATCGTTGAACGCCACACGCTGCTCAATGGCCGTATTAATGGCGCTGATAAGTCGCGTGCGGTCTTCTGGTGTGTAAGCATCCATCCGCTGCTCAAAGGTGCGCGCATCGCGTTTATCGATATCGTATAGCTCGTTAACGACCTCGTTCCAATGCGTGGAGCGGCTGAGTACATCCATTTCCCATAAGCCAATGGCGGCGTTAGTAATGGCATGATACGCACGGTGGGCGGAATAGTGCTCAAACTGCAGTACCGTGTTACTGGCTAACTGAGTTAACAACTCTCGCTGTGAACGCGATAAACGGCGAGGTTTATTGTCCATGACGCACAACGTGCCAATCACGCTGCCGTTATCGGCGACTAAGGGCATACCTGCATAGAACACGATG
This sequence comes from Halomonas sp. SIMBA_159, assembly GCF_046536035.1. Lineage (NCBI taxonomy): Bacteria > Pseudomonadati > Pseudomonadota > Gammaproteobacteria > Oceanospirillales > Halomonadaceae > Halomonas > Halomonas sp. SIMBA_159. The sequence goes on along the minus strand of NZ_JAWJBT010000015.1, from coordinate 96,746 downwards.
TGGGGAGAAGAGGTCACTGCCGGCAGATGTTTTAGCTCAGGATCTTCGCGGGCATCCGGTACTTCATAAAGATGGTGTGATTGAATCGCTGCACCACAGAAAGAGCTGTCTCGAAGCGTCCCATCCGTTGCGTTGCCGACGCTGCTTTTAATCCACACATGGGTGTCATCTACTAGCGTGATCAACGCCATAGGGGCGTCACAATAGGTAGCCGCAAGCTGGGTGATGCGATCAAAATGCTGATCAGCCGAAAGGTCGCCTAAGGTATACCGCTTGAGCGTGAGAAGACGCTTCTCTTCGTGTTCAGGGCTGGCGGGCGGAACCATAAGTGACCTATAAGGTGATGGTGCGCGTTTATGCTTACTTTCCCTTATGGCGGCGTCACTGTCTAGCGAGTCGACAAATCTCAGTCAACGGTGGAGTATAAGACAATGCTGATTCGACTGAGAGAACCTTCGTGGACTTACTTGAGCTGTTTACGCGCACTCTAGACGTTACCTTACCTGTGTTTGCCATGGTATTTATAGGCATTGGCCTGAAGCGTTTGGGCTGGATTGATAGTGCTTTCATCTCCACTGCCTCATCCTTAGTGTTTAAAGCCACGCTACCGACGCTTATTTTTCTCAGTCTAGTCAAAGCTGACCTAAGCGTTGCGTTAGATGTGCCCCTGCTGCTGTTTTTTGCGTTAGCCACACTAGGGCAGTTTTTACTGAGCTGGGGGTGGGCGCATTTCCGCGTGCCGATGGCCGACCGGGGCATTTATGTGCAAGGGGCGTTTCGCGGTAATTGCGGGGTAGTGGGCCTAGCACTCGCAGCAGGTATGTACGGTAACTACGGGTTATCTGCGGGTAGTCTGCTGCTGGGCGTGGTGATTGTGATGTATAACGCGCTTTCTGTAGTAGCGTTAGCGGCTTACCAGCCGGGGCAATCTACCGACTGGCGCAGCCTGCTAGGGCATATTGTCAAAAACCCGCTGATTCTATCGGTATTTGCCGCGCTACCGTTTACAGCATTTTCTATTTCGCTGCCCAGTTGGGTAATGACGTCAGGCAACTACTTTGCTTCTTTAACGCTGCCGCTGGCGCTGATCTGTATCGGCGCGACGCTCTCAGTCTCCAGCATGCGAGAGGGCAGTCAGGTGGCCTTAAGCGCGAGCCTGATGAAAATGGTCATACTGCCGGTACTTTCTACCGTAGCGGCGTGGCTGCTGGGCTTCTCCGGCAGCCAGCTTGGGCTGCTGTTCCTGTTCTTCGCCAGCCCCACCGCGGCTGCCAGCTTTGTGATGGTAAAAGCGATTAACGGTAACGTAGCGCTGGCCGCCAATATCATCGCCATTACCACGCTGATGGCCAGTCTCTCGGTCACGCTAGGCATCTTCGCGCTGCGCCTGTTGGGATGGATTTAAACCAACGCAGGTTTTAAAGACCTGCGGTTGGCCGGGGCGCATCAAGACGCTATACTATGCGCCCCATAAGTCCCTGTAGCTCAGTAGGATAGAGCAGCCGCCTCCTAAGCGGCAGGTCGCAGGTTCGACTCCTGCCAGGGACGCCAGATATATCAATAGCTTAGCGCTACTGTGTATGTTGCCCTAAAGCCAATTTTTTGTTTCGTCCCCACAAGCGCCCCCACAAAAAATGGCTGCTACGATCATCTTAAAAATTTGTTTTAGGGGCTTTATTAGCGCCTTATTTGTGAGTACTTCATGAAGAGTGCTTACGCCCGTGTTATAGCCTGTGGCAATTCTTGATCTGCTAGCGATAGATCGAATATCTGTATGTAATACAGAAAATTTTCATTTGCGCTGCCATTTCCGGGGGCTTATTTCCCGCTTCAGGGATTGAGTTTGTTTAATCTGCTCATGGATCCACAAACATGAGTACTTGCCTAATGAACGTAGCTGTAAAAGAAGAAAAATATCTTACTGATCTATGTATTTGTAAGTGGGAGTCAGCCAATTGCGTTTGCATTATCACGGCCCTACGCCTGAGAAAATCGGGTTTGTTTTAGTACCCCGTTTCTCGATGATGGCGTTTTTTTCCGCTGTTGAACCCTTACGAATTGCGAACCGTATGAGCGGACGTCCCCTGTTTGATTGGACACTATTTAGTTTGGATGGTGAGCCCGTCAGTGCCAGTAACGGTATGACACTGATGGTTGATCAGCCCATTGGCGAGTGTTTGGATTTACCCTCACTGGCTGTCTGCAGTGGTTTTGAGCCAGACGTGCACCTAACGCGACCTTTAGTCAGTTGGCTACACCGTTTAGACCAGGCAGGCTGCGTGTTAGGCGGTATTGATACCGGCTGCTTTTTGCTGGCCTCCGCCGAGCTGCTTAAAGGTGAGCGGATCACGCTACATTGGGAAAGTTTGCCCGCCTTTCGTGAGCGATTCCCGTTGATCGAAACATCAGACGAGCTATTTGAGCTAGGTGAGCGCCGTTTTTCATGTGCTGGTGGCGCGGCAGCGATGGATATGGCACTAGAGGTTATCAAGCAGAGGCATGGCGCCAAGCTTGCGGTTGATGTCTCTGAGCAGCTGATCCATGAGCGCTTAAGAAACCGCCACGATCAACAGCGCATGTCGCTGGCGCGTCGACTAGGCACGCATAACCCGCGTTTGATTGAAGCCGTTGCCTTGATGGAGCGCCATTTGGAGAGGCCGTTGCCGATAGAGGAGATAGCGGATCGCATCGGGGTATCTTTACGCCATCTTCAGCGGCTATTTGAGGAGCACCTTCATAGAACGCCTCGTCAGTGGTATTTATCGCTTCGTTTATCGCGATCGCAGCGCCTGCTCATGGAAACGAATATGGATGTGTTAGAAGTGGGTATTGCGTGTGGCTTCGCGTCAAGCTCCAGCTTTGCACGCGCCTACCGCGCGCAGTTTGGTTGCTCACCCGGAGAATCACGGCGTCAGTCACTTCAGTAGTAAGCGATAAATTTGTCGCTTTATGATCGTTTTATGTCGCTTGGTGTCGTTTGAATTGTTGTCTAGTTGGCAAACTTGATTGGTATATCGCCAAAAGAGGACAAGAAAATGATGCATAAACTCGGTGGGTTGAAAACAGTGTATGCCCTAGGTGCTGCGGGATTAGCGACCTTAGCAACGGCCGCCCCAGCATCGGCTGCCCTAGATGAGGTGCGATTTGGTGTGCCGCCTTGGCCCGGTGTTACTGTAAAGTCAGAAGTGGCAGCACAGCTGATGCAGGCAATGGGTTACCAAACCCGCCAGCGGGATTTAGCAGTGAGCGTTATTTTGGCCGGCTTAACCCGTAATGATATTGATGTTTACTTGGGTGGTTGGTATCCGGTACAGACGGATATGGTAGAACCTCTTGTAGCCGATAATAAGGTGGAAAAACTGGTTTCCAATATCCAAGGGGCAAACTCTGGCTTAGTGGTACCGCAGTACGTGTATGATGCCGGCGTGACGTCGGTGGCCGACCTGGATGCCCATCGTGACCGCTTCGACGGTGAAATTCAGGGTATCGAGGCGGGCACCGGGATTAATACGGCGATCCTTTCGGCGATTGATAATGATATCGCGGGTTTAGGCGATTGGTCGCTGAACGAGAGCTCTACAGCGGCAATGCTGGCGCAAGCCGAGCAGAATATGGCCAACGGCGAATGGGTCACCTTTGTGGGTTGGGAACCCCACTGGATGAACGTTAGCTTTGATATGGCCTATTTAGACGATGCCGATGACGCGGGGATTGCCCAGATCGAGAGCACGGTATGGAGCATTGTGCCCGCTAATATGGCGACAGAAGATCCTCAGCTGCACCGCTTTCTGTCACAGTACGTAGTGGATATTGAGGATCAAAACGCCTGGGTGCATAGCTATAGCTACGAAGATCGTCCCGCCGATGAAGTGGCCTCTGAGTGGATCAGTGCCAACTTAGGTACCGTAGCTACATGGCTGGAAGGAGTAACCGCAAAAGATGGTCAGCCGGCGATAGAGGCGGTGCGCGCTAGTTATCAGTAACAGAGCGTTAATGATCTAAGCGTTGGTTGAGCGCCTGGCAAAAATCTTGCCAGGCGCTTTGCATTTCTGGCAGCAGGGCATGGGCATGCAAGGCGGCGTGCACCATCGTGTTGGCGCTTCGATACCCTACCTGCACACCGTTACGGCGCCAGGCAGCAACGGCTTGTTCAAGTGGAGCGGTTAACGGGTCGTGCTCGACGCTAAGCACTTCCAGCTGCGCGTTGGGTGGGAGCGTATCGATCTGAGTGCTCAGCCCCGGGCAGAAAGGAAGTAGCGATAAGACATCGTTACGGCTAAGCAGCGGGGCATCAGGCCCCAGCGTTTGTGGGTTAAGCGGGCCAACCGGTGGATAAATAAGCCCTAGCGGGACGCTATGCGTTAGCCGCGTTAACACGTCCAGTGCCAAGCGCCCGCCTGCGCTATCACCAACGATGGCAGCAGGCGCTATCACGCGGGTGGCGCTTAAGCACTCTCCCAGCATGTCGCTGTAGTCCGCTTCAGGCGCTAAGCAATAGTCGAGACTGACAACGTGGCGCGAGAGTCGGTCGGCTAGGCTTGCTGCAATACCATGGTGGCTGTGGACGGACCCCAGCGTAAATCCTCCGCCGTGAAGATACATAACGCGACCCAGCTTGGCGGAGGGGGGAATAAAGTGCCGAAGCACTCGGCCTTGCCAAGGCTCGTCGGTAATGCGCATGCCGGCTGGGTTAGGCGGGGCAAATGTTTGGCACAGCTGGTCGTAGCGCTGGCGCGCCTCGACGGGCGTGCTACGCGTGACGTTAGCTAAGCCTCGCTCAAAGCGGGTGATAAAGGTTTTGATATTCATAGCGATACTCGTTATTCACGGCTGCTTCCGTGAACCACCCAAGGCGAATTGAGCACTAGGCGTCAACCAGAGACGCCTAGTGTCATCGTGTGCCTTAGCTCAGCGTTTCTTACGGCCTTTATTAAACGTCTCGCGGAACAGCGAAAGTAGCATGCCCGCTGTCATTACCAGCACCACCACACTCAGCGGTAGGGCTGCCGCAATCAGCGCCGTTTGCAGCGCATTCAGACCACCGGCCACCAGCAGCACCGCCGCGACTAAGCCAATCACCACGCCCCAGAAAACGCGAAAGCGTATGGGCGGCTCGTTATCACCTAGCGATAAAATCGTGGTGAGCACCAGCGTACCGGAATCAGATGAGGTGACGAACCAGCTCATTAACAGAAAGACCATGAGGGCGGAGAGTATCCAGCCAAACATACCGCTACCCACAATGCCGTCCGCCGTAGCAAACAGTGCAGCCGGTAGGTTCCACGCATTTACCAGTTTGATAATGCCAGCGCTGCCCGGGCCTCCCGCCGCATTTAGCTCCTGATGCATGGCGTTACCACCAAAGATAATCAGCCATACAAAGATGATGAGCGTGGGCACGAATAGAACGCCCAACACAAACTCGCGCAGCGTGCGCCCTTTGGAAATCCGGGCAATAAAGAGTCCTACAAAAGGCGCCCAGGCGAGCCACCAGCCCCAATAGAAGATCGTCCAGCCCTGTTGCCAGGCAAGCTGTGCCTTCTTCCTCTGCATACCAAAGCCCCATGGGGATAAAGTTGACTGCGTAGTCGAGCAGGATTTCGCCAAACACCGTGATTAGCCACAGGGTGGGGCCCGCTAGCAGAAAAATACCGATAACCACCAGGGATACCCAGATATTCATCTCGGAAATCAGCCGAATACCGCCACGCACTCCAGAGACAGCCGAAAGAATAGAGATCACTGAAATGCCTGCAATCAGCATCAGCTGAGTATTAAGGCCAGGGTCTACGCCCACCAGCCGCTCTAACCCAACGGCCATTTGGCTCACCCCAAGTCCTAAAGAGGTCGCCACCCCAAAGACGCAGCCTAATACGCCCAAGATATCGAACAGATGCCCGGCAGGACCGAAGATGCGCTCACCAATAAACGGGTAAAGCGCAGAACGCAGCGCTAGGGGTAAGCCTTTGCGATAGGCAAAGTAGGCCAGCGACATACCGACAATCACATAAATCGCCCAACCGTGAAGCCCCCAGTGAAATAGCGTGACGCGCAGCGCATCGATGGCGCGTTCGTGGCCAATCGCCGTGGCGCCTGCCATATCGGCATGGGGGTTGTTGGGGTAGCCAAAGGCGCCGGTGTTATCGAGATAGAACACGGGCTCTGCGACGCCGAAAAACAGAATGCCAATGCCAATCCCGGCGGACAGCAACATTGCGAACCACGCAAAATTGCTGAACTCTGGGCGGCTATCGTCAGCACCAAGCCTTACGCTGCCGAAGCGGCTGAAGATGATAAAGGCACAGACGGCGAGTAGCAGCATGACGGTAATGAGATAGTAGCCGCTGAAGGTGCTCTCAATCCAGGCGCGTGTGGTACCAAAGACGCTGCTAGCGGTCTCTGAACCAAATCCAGTGAAAAGTACAAAGAGCAGCACAAGCGCGCTCGCGGTTAGCGTCATGCCTTTGTGCATTCCTTGGAAGAAGCCGCCCTGGGCCAGCTCAGTCACCATGTAGTCGGTACTAAGTTCGGCCTTGGGTGAGTGAGGATGTGAAAGCGGCGTGGGGCGATGGGGGGGAGTAGGCGTAGCGATATTCTTGTCCTCTTGGGCCGGGCGTTGGGCCGGCAGCCCCGGTAAATCGCCCGCCGAAGAGGGCGATTAATACGGTTTTATAAGGCGCTGCGGGTTTGTTGTTATCGCCGTATGGCTATCGTGCGGCCGGCGAGTTCTGGCCAATCTGAGGGTGAAGCGAGGGGTAACGCAGCGACAGCGGCCTCAACGTGCGTGGGAAAGGGGGCAGGGCGCCCGCTATCGCTATCCATGCCCATCAGCATCTGCTCGCTGGTGGCGAGCAAGTTACCTTCCTCGTTATGCAGCTTGAAGAAAACGTGCAGGCGTTTCTTGTCGCGATCCAGTAGCGTCAGCTCTACGCTTAGTGTCTGCCCCTCGTGGGCTTCACGGCGATAGCAGAGGTGTGTTTCAAGGGTATAAATAGTGTAGCAATGGCGTTTACGGCCTGGTTCGTCTAAGCCGATGTGCTCCATTAACGCCTCGACCGCCAACGAGAAGACCCGAGCGTACTCGGCATCGTTCATATGGCCGTTGTAGTCGACCCAGTTTGAAGCCACACGGCTCTCTAAAATCACCATTAGATACGTCCTTCCAAGCCCTCGGCTTCGGGCCAGTATTTTTGTACCAAGCCCAGCAGTTCGACTAAGAAGTCATCGCGGCGGCGGTCAAGCTCAGCCACTGGACGCCCCGCAGCTTGGTGCTCACAGCCCTCCACCACACGGTCGATCAGCTCATCGGTGAGTTCGGGTGCTTCCAATTTTGTCCAAGGTAGTTTTAGCGCCGGGCCAAACTGCTCCAACATATGGCGCATGCCTGGTTCGCCGCCTGCCAAATGGAAGGTGAGGAAGGTGCCCATTAACGACCAGCGCAGACCGCAGCCGTAGACCACCGCGGCGTCGATCTCTTCGGTCGTTGCCACCCCATCATTCACTAAGTGCAGCGCCTCGCGCCACAGGGCTTCCATTAGGCGATCCGCAATATGGCCCTCAATCTCTCTGCGCACGACTAGAGGACGCATAGCAAGTGCCTGGTAAGACATGCGGGCGCGCTCTAGTTGTTCAGGTGCGGTCGCTTCACCGCCTACCAGTTCCACAAGCGGCAATAGATAAACCGGATTAAAGGGGTGCGCGACAATGACGCGGCCTGGTGCCCGCGTGCAGGCCTGTTGCAAGTCGGTGGGCTTGAAGCCGGATGTAGAGGAGCCAATCAATACGTCTGGCGCGCTGGCCGCATCCAACTCAGCCAGAATCTTACGCTTGAGATCCAAGCGTTCTGGCACGTTTTCTTGGATCAGGTCGGCGCCTTTGACCGCCGCTTCTAAGCTTTCCACAAAGCGCAGCCGCGTTGGGCTGGCGCCCTGAGCAAGGCCATGCTTCTCCAACGACGCCCAGGCATTGTCAACGAAAGCTCTGGTGCGCTGCGGTGCATCAGGGTCTGGATCGAAGGCTACAACATCCCAGCCGTTTGCGAGCGCCCGTGCGATCCAGCCATTACCGATAACGCCCGTGCCGATAACCGTGAGCTGTTGACTCATGATTGCCCCCCATTAGACTGGCCTTCAATACCACCGGTATGCGGGTTACGTAGTTTGAGGTGTGCACGCGTTTCAGCGGGTGTCATAACGCGGGCACCTAGGTTCTCAATAAGCGTCGAGGCGTGCTCTACCAGCTGCGCGTTCGTGGCCAGCGTGCCTTTTTTAAGGTAGAGGTTATCTTCTAATCCGACGCGGGCATGGCCCCCCAATAGCACTGCTTGTGCTGCCATAGGCATTTGATGACGACCGATGCCGAAGGCTGCCCACTGAGCGTTTTCTGGCAGCTTATTGCGCATGGCTAACATAGTTTCAGGGTCAGCTTCAGCGCCCCAGGGAATGCCCAGGCAGAGCTGATAGAGAGGATCGCCTTCAATCAATCCCTCTTTCTGCAGCTGACGAGCGAACCACACATGGCCCAAGTCAAAACACTCCAGCTCAGGTTTGACGCCTGCCGCCTGCACCAAGCGTGCGTGCTCGCGCAGCCAATCGGCGGGATTGACGTAGACCATATCGCCAAAGTTGAGGCTGCCGCAGTCGAGCGTACACAGTTCGGGCAGTAGTTCACCGACCGGCTCATGGCGCTGAGCCGGTGTTTGAATATCAGTGCCGGGGCCACCACGGGTGGGGTCATTCGCGTCGGGAATCCAGTCGCCGCCACCGCCTGCGGTGATGTTCATGACGATATCCACGTCGGCTTCGCGCACACGCTCCATCACTTCGCGGAAGTGATCAAGCGAGTGACTGATGCCACCAGTTTCGGGATCGCGCACATGAATATGCGCTATGCTAGCCCCGGCTTTCGCGGCGGCAATGCAGTCATCGGCGATTTGCTTCGGCGTGATGGGCACGTGTTGGCTTTTTGCCGTCGTATCGCCGGCGCCAGTGACTGCGCAGGTTAAAATCACGTTTCTATTCACTTGCTGCTCCTTTTGAGGGCTAAGAGGTTGGCCCTATTGTGGCAACAAGTCGTTGAGCTGAGTCGTCACTAAGCGACATGCAGGGCCCGCTAAGCGACAAGATTTTTTGTTATTTGGCTGGCAAGTGTTTACCAACTAACGCGTGAAGCATCACGCAGTCGCACGATGGTACGAGGGCGCCGATCAGTAGTGCTAAGCGCTTATTCAAAATTAATCGTGCGATCAGCTCAATAGCTACGTCATAGCTGATGTACCTCTCCACGGAGAGGATCAAACGAAAGGTAAGCACTCAACGAAAGCCAAGCCTACTTCATTTGACGCCCCTTTAACTCAGTTAGATTCAGCTCCGGCGAGTAGGCCGATAAGATAACCAGATGCACACGGTACGATATCCACTCGACTATTTTCCGCCTGAAGGCCCTAGGCCTTTTGCCCTCACTTTGTTACAACTCTTCCTTGAATTTTGCTTTGCAATTACCGCTCATACACATTGTGCAGTAGTGCTCCCTATCTTCATGTTGCGTACCCGTACCCATGACAATGCCGCAGTTGTTGCAAAGCAGAGTTTCCGTGCCATCTTCTACCTTCACAATTGCATGTTTGTAGTCCATAAAACTCTCCGTGAAGCCCTCACCCTGCAAGGGGGAGGAGTAATAGCATGTCGGCGAAAGCCAACCCTTCTGTCACCCGCCGAGTGGTCTGATTTTGACGCTGTTGCTGAATGAGATCAGCGTCTGCACCCAATAATGCGTAAACCGTGCGTCAGCATTTTCCGCGTGAGCCATACCCATTTCTGTGAACGAGTCGCTCATTAAATTACGGCAGTGGCCGGGGCTGTTGATCCAGCTTTCGATAGCTGCGTCGGCGTTGGTATGGCCAGCGGCGATGTTTTCGCCGACGGTGCGCCAGGAGTAGCCTTGTTGGGTGGCGCGTTCGCCTACGCCGTTGCCGTCTTGGCCGGTGTGGCTGAAGTAGTCATTCTCGGCCATGTCGTCTGCGTGGGCTTGCGCGGCGGCGGTGAGCGGGCAGCTCCAGGTGAGCTGGCGGCGTTGAAAGATTGTTCACCGCATTGGCGGGTTTGGTTTCTGGCCTCGTTAACGCGTGCCAGCATCTGTTGCTGCTGTTGGGTAGGGGCGCAGGCGGTGGAAGTGGCGGCTGTGTCGCTCTCTGCCCAAGCAAACGGACTTGCTACCCAAACTATTGCTGTGAGCACGGTAGAAAAAAGCGCCCGAACCAGCGGGCGCTTTGTGAGTGGCTTATCCACCGAATTTCTCGTTCTCACCCAAGTTGGGCGTGGCGTCTTTTTTGAGATTGGCTTTGGCAATCTCATAAAGCTGGAACGTTTTGCTCTCTTTGGCTTTCCAGTGCTCGCCCATTTCTACTTTCACTTCCAGTAGGGCGACATCGGGGTCGTCTTTGCCCTCAGGAAACCAGGCAGCCACAAAGTGGTTCCAGTATTTTTCAATCAGCTCGCGGTTGTCGATCACGTTAGCTTTGCCGGATAAAGAGACATACACGCCATCGTCTTGATCCGAGAAGCTAAGGCACACGTCGTGGTCGTTTTGGGTTTCCAGTACTTTTTCAGCGCTACGGCGGGTAAAGAACCAGAGCGTGCCGTCGTACTCGTCCTGCACTAGGTGCATGGGGCGTGCGCGGGGCGTGTCGTGGTCTAGCGTGACCAGCATGCCGACTTTGATATCTTTGATCATCTTCCAGATTTTTTGCTTATGCTCTGGGCTAGACATGATTTCACTCTCCTTATGAATAGCTAGCGGGGCTACCCTTTCTTTGCGGTCAATAAACTTATGCAAAATATAACTGGGTTTGATTGATGCTGTACAAACCCTGTCACTAGCCTAGCTGCGATCGGGCATATCAGCAAATATGCTCTCCTGGCAGCTCGATATAGAATTCGCCACCGCCGCCTTGGGCATCCTGGTAGTGCACTTCCCCGCCCAACTGCTGAGCGATTTCTCGGGTGATGGCTAACCCCAGCCCGGTGCCGGGAAGTTTGCGGGTGTCGCTTCCGTCGGCTTGCGAGAAGCGCTGAAAAAGATGACGTTGGAAATCGGCGGGCACGCCGGGGCCATGGTCGCGCACTACTATGCGTGCTTTGGCGTGGTGGTAGTCCACGGATACCTCTACTTTGCTACCCGGCGGGGTAAACTTCACCGCATTTGACATGAGGTTGGTGAGCGCTTGGATTAACCGCTGGCCGTCTGCCTTAACGCGAACGTCGGGCCAGCGGCCTACCGCATGAATATCCACCTTGTGCTGCTCTCCATAACCTGCCATGGATTCAATAGCTTCTGCCACCAGCGGAGTGAGTAGCTGCTCTTCTATATTCATGGGCATTTTGCCCGCCACCAGCTTTTCCATATCCAGCAGGTCGTTTATCAGCGTGGCAAGCCGCTGTACGTTACGCTGTGCGGTTTCCAGTAATGCGTTCGCGGGGGCGGGAAGGACGCCTACTGCACCCCCGGCCATAAGCCCGAGTGAGCCGTTTATGGAGGTGAGCGGGGTGCGTAGCTCATGGCTAACGGTGGCGATGAACTGGTTTTTCATTTTATCCAGCCGTCGGCGCTCGGTAATGTCTTCGATGAGTGACCAAATCACCAGGCGTCCGTCGGGGTCTTGGCTGAGCATGCCTTGTAGGCGCACGGGGTAACGGCTGCCATCTTTGCGAATGTACTCTTTTTCAAAGGGCCCGTAGCGGCCTTCGGTTTTGAGGCTTACCAGCACTTGCTCTTCAACAACTTGATACTCCTTGGGTGTCAGATCCCAGTAGCTTAGTTTTACGAATTCGTCCCGGGTGTAGCCGGAGGGCAGCGTTAGGGCGTCGTTGAGATCGATAAACTGCCCGGTCTCTAGATCGTTGAGAGCGATGCCAATGGGGGCAAATTCGAACAGGCCCCTTAAGCGGCTCTCATTGCACTCCATGGTTTTACGGGCTAACTCTTGCTCGTGAATATCGTGCAGGTAGCCGTGCCAACGAATACTGCCGTCTGCTAAGCGTTCAGGTCGCGCCTGTCCGGTGGTCCAGCGGTAGGCGCCTTGAGCGTCTCTTACTCGGTAGGTGGCGTGCCAGTCTTCTAGCGTATTGGCAGAGTGCTGAATACTGGCTGCTACGGGTGCAAGGTCATCTGGGTGAATACGCTCAAACGCTGGGCTGGCATCCAATGCCGCCTGTTTGGGGGTTAAGCCGTAGAGCGTTTGTATCTGTGACGAGCTGAACGGGAAGGAAGCGCGGCCATCGGGAAACTGGCGGTATTGGTAAATCACGCCAGGCAGTTGGGCCATTAGCTTAGTGATGCGTTCGTTGCTCAAGCTATTGGTCAACGTGTCGGCTAGCCAGCGGGCTAAAAGGCGTAGGAATAGCGTTTCGCTCTCGTCGAACTCGGTGGGGCGTGGGGTAGCGGAAGAGAAGTTAAGCGTGCCGAACACCTGGCCTTCCACTTCAATCACCATAGAGGCATATGCTCCTAGCGGGAACGATTGATAGCAGGGGTGCGAGTGGCAATCGCTGTCGGGCACGTTGGCGATAAACAGCTCTTTCCTTTGGCCGGAAAATAGTAGGTGGCACCATGTGCTGCCCAGCTCAAAGCGCTCACCGGCACTGAGGGGAAAAGTGGGGGCGGCCTCTACCCAGCGGGCGGTGTAAACGTCACCTTCGATCTGGCTGAGGATGGCCAGGTCCAGGCCGAGGTAGTGGCGCGTTTTGTGCAACGCATGCTGAATTTTGGCGTCGAGGGTGTCGAGCGAGTTAAACGCGATGTCGTTGAGCAGCAGCAGCGCATCGTGGTGTTTACGCAGTTGGGCGCGGGCGTCGTGCTCGCGGGTAATGTCGACGATAAAACCTTCCATGATCAAGGGGTGCTGGGCGTCTCCCGTCACCCAGTTGCCACGCTCTTCTACCCAGCGCCAACGGCCATCGCGGTGGCATATCCGGTACTCAACGTGCCAGCCTTCATTCAAGGCTCGTGCGGTCTCAATGGCTTCGCCTATGATGTGTGCATCGTCGGGGTGGATGATATCGGCATAGCTGAGGCTCGCGTTGTTAATCAGCTCTTCTGCGGGGTGCCCGCTGACGCGGTCGATTTGGCCGCTGATGTAGAGCATGGTCCAGTTTTCGTCTGGTAAGCAGCGGTAGGTTACGCCGGGCATGTTGCTCAGCAGTGAGGCGAACTCATCTCGGCTGGCTTGCAAGGCCTGCTGGGCCTCAACTTCATGGGTAATGTCGGTGTGGGTGCCATACATCAGCAGCGGCTGGCCATCTGGTGTCCAGTCAAATACCTGCCCACGATCGTGCACCCACACCCAGTGACCCTGCTTGTGGCGCATTCTTGCTTTGCAGTTATAGCTTTCTGTTTCCCCTAAGAAATGGGCATTGAGTAGCGCGCCAGAGTGAGCGAGGTCGTCGGGGTGGGCTAGGTCTAGCCAAGTATCAATCGTGGTTGGGCTTAGCTCTTCAAGGGTGTAACCAACGATCTGCGCCCAACGCTCGTTGAAGTGGGTCTCTCCCGTCTGTACGTTCCACTGCCAGGTGCCGACACGGGTGCCTTCGATCACCAGCCGTGCACGGCGTTCGCTCTCCTGAAGCGCCTGAGCCAGCGCTGCGTGTGATGCGTGATTGCCAATATCGCTCTGAATGAGCTCCTCGATCATGGCCGCCATGTCGCGAAGCACCGCCATTTGCTCATCTGTTAATGTTCTTGGGGTAGCGTCGATCAGGCAGAGCGTTCCCACTCGATGGCCTGAAGGCGTGTGTAGCGGCATCCCGCCATAGAACCGGATAAAGGGCTCGGCTGTGACCATTGGGTGGTCGATGAAGCGCGCATCCTCTAGGGCGTCTTCCACGATGAGAGGATCGCTCATTAGCATGGTATGTCTGCAAAAGGAGTGCTCCAACGGCGCTTCGCTGGCGTTTATCAGTCCCTGGCAAGATTTGAACAGTAGGCGTTCTTGGTTGATCAGGGCGACCAGTGCGGTAGACACGCCAAACACCTGTTGCGCCAGACGTGTTATGCGGTCAAAACGAGGATCGTTGTCGTAGTTCAACAAGTGGAGCTCATTCCACTCGGATGAATGTGCAACACGATTTTCTGAGGCCTGGGGTGTTTTCATGGCGTAACCATCGGATGACCTACTGAAATTTGGCGGAGCAAACGTGTTGTCAGCCGTTGTGCATAGTCTTATAACGAGTTGGAAGGCTGTTAACACAGCATAATGTCTTATTGTTGTTCGGTGTAGCGAGACGCGGCTTAAACTTCGTTTCATATGTGAAAAATTGTTGAGCGCTGCCTGTGCGCATTTTTTGTCACAAAGCTGGCTGGGGAGCATGAAGAATGAAATATACCGCGTTGATGATAGTGCTAGGACTGGCTGGCTGTGCTGGTGGTCAGGGAGTGAGTATGAAAATGGCCGCTGCAGAGTATTGCGAAAGCGTGGGCGGCGAGCGAATGACCCGGGAAAGCGCCTTAGGAACCGGCCGTTACTGTCGGCTACCTGACGGTCGCGTCGAAAATGAGTGGCACTTATATCAGACAGGGCGGCTGGATAATAATTAACGCTATGAACAAATGAGCGTTTAAAACGCATCAAACGTGTTATCAACGCGCGTTTGCGGGTATAAAGTTATCTTCAATAAAAGTAGGGTGGGCTGGCATAGCGCCGGTTAGGGAATCACTAATGGGCATTTTCCATATCATGTTGCGCTACTGTTTCGTGGGGGTAACGGCTGGCCTGCTGCTGCTCGCCCACCTTACGGCCTTTGCCAGCGCGCCTACGCCGTTAACCGACTGGGAGTACCGCTGGGGAGATGCCCCCTTAGAGGCCAGCGAGCCTTGGCACTCTATCGCTTTTCCTTCCAATCCGCCTGAGCGAAACGGGCAGCAAGCCGTGTGGTTTAAAACGGTATTGCCGGAAGGGGAGTGGCGCGACCCCGTTTTGCACATTACCAGCATTAACTTGGTAGGGCAGATCTACCTGGATGGCACGCTTATTTATGAGCACGGCGATATGGCGAATCCGCGCTTCATCGGCTGGCCGTGGCATCTGGTGGCGCTGCCGGATGATGCGGCGGGCAAGCCGCTGGCGCTGCGCATTTATTCGGATTACACCAGCATCGGGCTATGGGGTGATGTGGAGATCACAGATAGAATCGATGCGCTGCAGGGCATGCTCCGCGATTCGGTACAGGATTTAGCGGTAAGTGCCTTTAGCCTGCTGTTGGCGACTCTGGCAGCCATTTTTGCCATGATTGGACCAGAGCGGCGGGGCTTTTTCGCCATTGCGCTGTTTGCTTTTTCGTCAGGGCAGATGCTCCTGGCGGAAACGCCCGTCCGCCAACTTCTGGCGGATGCGCCGCTTACCTGGGATATTCTCAGAGCCGCCAGCTACTTTACCTTGCCTATTGCGATGGGATTGCTGCTGAGCCATTGGTTGGATGGCGCGCCTAACCGCTGGATGGCGCGTTTATGGCAGCTCCATTTGGCCTACCTTGTGGTGTCGATTGGGCTAGTCGCGCCCGGGGCTATCAGCTTGGCGCTCACGTTCCCTGTGTTCGATGTGCTGTTGCTGGCAACGCTACCCATCATGCTGTTGCTGGCGCTGTTGCGAGTGAGACGACTGAACTTAGAGCAGCGGCTGTTTGTGGTGAGTTTTTTGCTATTTGCGCCGCTGTTACTGGCCGATATGCTGGTGGCACATGAGCTGATTCCTCGGCGTGATGTTCCGTTAAGCTACGGTGCGCTAGGCTTTTCGCTTGCTATTGTGGCTATTTCACTCTGGCACTATCGCCATACCCAGCGGCAGTTAGCGGCCGCCAATCTCACCTTAGAAGCCCAGGTAATGGCGCGTACCGCAGAGCTGGATAACCTGGTGCAACAACTCAAAGGGTTGTCGCTTCAGGATGCGCTGACGGGGCTGAATAATCGCCGTCATTTTGACACGCTACTGAATCAGGAAATGGCGCTTGCACAGCGAAAGGGCAGCCCGCTCTCTTTGTTGATGATCGATATTGACCATTTTAAACGCGTGAACGACAGCTTTGGTCATGATGCGGGAGATGCGGTGTTAATCGATGTAGCGACGTTGTTAACGCAGCATTTTCGAGGAACGGATGTGGTGTGCCGTTTAGGTGGCGAAGAGTTTGTGGTGCTGCTGCCGGGCATTGGTCATTTGGAGGCAAAAGCGCGTGCTGAAAAGCTGCTGGCAGCGCTTCGTGGTAAAGCACTCACATACCATCAGCAATCGCTTGGGTATATTACGCTGTCCTGCGGTATTGCGACGTACCCCTCTCATACGATGGATCCCAAAAGACTCCTGCGCTTGGCCGATATGGCGTTGTACAAAGCCAAGAACAACGGACGCGACCGCTGTGAAGTTTGGGAAGGGGCAACGTCTGCCAGCGAGCGGTAGTCGGCTTTGCTACAGGGGCTCATTCCAAACCGCTTGCCACGTCCAGCCATCTTTACGCACATAGGCGGCGAGTAATCGCTGCTGTCGAGCAGCAAGCTGTTGTCGTATCGCCTGTGGGGTTGCTGTGATGCCGGGCAGGCGAAGGTACTCCTCTAATGCAGGGAGTTCGGGGGGCGTTGGCGCGGCATCGATAAAGGCGCTATCCAGCGTGGCGAGAAAGCTCTCTAACGTGACGATGCCCGTATTAAGTTGCTGTCGTGTTGCGTGGTCGATATCGGCACAGGCGATTTGCGCGATCGATAGCGCTTGATAGAGCCTTGCAAGTTCCACAGGCAGCGATTTTTGGCTTCTGGGGTCGTGGTAATAGTGCAAGATGGGGTAGGCCAGATGCTGCTGCCCTAACCGGCTAATGGCTTGCTGGAGCGGCTGAAGCTGTTGTCCCAGACTCGTGTACTTCCCGTTATCGTGGGTGGCGCTGAGGATTTCTAAAGGGCTTTCCCCCAACGCATAGATGGAGAGCGCGACATGGCGCTTTTCGGTCACGTTGGCAATGATGCTCAGCATGTAGGTAATGGTGAGCGTAAAGAGAAAGAAGCCGTTGGCCGCCGCTAGCGGCGGGGTAGTGCGCCAGCCATCACTTCCGGGCACGAAGTCGCCGTAGCCCAGGGTGGTCAACGTATAGCCCGCGTAGTACAGGCGCTCGATTCCATTGGCGGAGGCTTTCGTCGTTGCGTTCACCACGGCGTCCTCGGCACTGCAAAACAGTAGCCACCAGCCAACCAGGGCAAGTAGTAGCCAAATGGTGATCAAACCCACGGTCAACCAGGGGCCTGCGGCTGACAGCAGCCGGTGGCAGCGATGACGCTGATGGATTGCCAGTAGCACGGCCCATACGCTGCTGATAGAGCGGTTGGTAATAGGGTCAGAGTGAGAGGCAGAAAGCGTCGTTTTGATGGCATCATAATTGGCGAGAACAATGAGCAGGATGCCGATAACGCCGAGCCAGTGATTCCCTATCATTCTTGCTCCTTAGGTTGATGAATTGTATGGGGTGACGCTCACCACCACCTCATAGATACACCCATCATAGTGGTTCAGCATGACCTCTGCCGAGGCGATGCGCTCAATAAACTGATGTGTATCACGTGGAGAAACGCACCGCCTTCGATATTAATCATCTTGCGTTGTACGTTTTGAGGATGGCGACAGCCAAACAGTATTAAAGAAAAAATACACAGATAGAGTGGGTGGTTGAAATTGCTTTTAAATAAAGAAAGGCGTCTTATCACGACGATTTACATCTCTTTTTTTAAGTTTATTGTTTTGAATTTTTTGTTTTGAATTTGTTGTTTTGGATTGCCTATTTTTAACTGGCTGTTTAAACGACAGTAAAGAACGTAGCAGCCGTTGCCTATCATTAAGCGCAAGCCCACTGGATGAATAAGGCTACAAGTAAACGCTGTGCTACTAGAGCACGGCTAGGGAGTGAGGATGAGGATTCATCTGTTAAGCGGCAATGTTGGCACACGCATTAGCACACTGCTGGCAAGCATTGGCACACTCTTGGCAGTGGTCCGCGTCGTGCTTGGCGCACTCGTCGGCGCATTTTTGACAGATGTCAGCGCAAAGTTGACCGATATCATCGGCATATTCGCTATTTTGTGCCATAAAAGACGCGGCTAAACGGCAAATCTGCGCACACTGGATATCCATGCGGATGCACTCGGCCATTTTTTGTACCTCTTTCTCTTGCAGGCACAGGGTGGCGCATTTGTCGCAATAAGCGGCGCAGATATGGCAGGCTTCAATTTTTTCCTTAAGAGCTCCAAAGTCCATTGTCGGCTCCTTTGTCAATAAATGAGAAAGCTTCTCTTTCGGTGGCTGTGGTTTAAGGCTAGCTGATAGGAAGCTTAGATGCCTTGGTATACAGTCTTTTTAATATTGTTTAATTTTTAAAGATGGTTTTTAAGTGTTGTACAGCTTTTATAGGGGCTGAATGTCAACAAATGTCACAGTGCTTCCCACTGCCGTTACTTTTGTTAAGCCCTGAGCCATAGTACGCCTATAGGGCTTGTAGATAGGCAACGCTATTTTAATAAATAGCTATTCTCATAAAAGCTATTTTCATAAACAGGTGGGCTATGCGTAACAATGGCTATGTATCACAAACCAACTATCCGATTGAACCAGACGACTTCTTAATCTCCCGTACGGATATCAATGGGTATATCACCTATGCCAATCCGCGCTTTATCGAGGTGAGCGGGTTTTCCATTGAGGAGTTGATGAACGAGCCTCATAACGTGGTTCGTCATCCGGATATGCCGCCCGAGGTTTACCGTGATATGTGGGCAACGTTGCGCGAGGGACTTTCCTGGCAAGGCTATGTCAAAAACCGTCGTAAAAACGGCGACCATTACTGGGTCCATGCCAATGTGGTGCCCGTCATTGATAAAGGCGAGTTGCAGGGCTATGCCTCGCTGCGTTCTTACGCCGGGGAAGAGAAGGCGCGCTACTTTGATCACCTGTACCGCCAGATGCGCGAAAATAACTGCCCTTACTACTTAAAGCGTGGAAAGTTAAAGCGCAAAGGCCTGCGCGGCAAGCTGCCATCCTTCCAGTGGGAGGGCGTAAAAGCGCGTGTGATTGGCTCTTCAATAGCGAGCGCTGCGCTGCTTGGCGCAGGGCTGTGGGTCGCTCAACGATTTGGCTTGACCGGTTGGTCGCTAGGAGTGCTCGCCCTGGTGCTGGTGAGTTCCATTTGGTCGGTGAATGCCCTTTTGCTTGGCTCGCTGAACCGCTCGGTCGCATCGCTGAAGGATATTGCACTGCAGCTGGCAGCGGGCAACTTAAATACGGTGATACCTTCCACCAGCCGTCAATCGCTGCGCCAAACCTTGGACGCGCTGCAGCTCATGCGGCGCTCTCTGCTCTCCACTGCGAGCGATATTCAGCGCAATATGGAGGCCATTGGGCCAGTGGTGAATCAAATTCTGAACAACAACACCAACATGGCTGACCGGCTTGAACAGCAGGCCTCCGCAGTGCAAGAAACCGCCGCCAGTATGGAAGAAATTTCTAGCACCGTGCGTCAAAGCGCATCAAATGCGCAACTGGCGAGTAAAGCGGCAGATACCAACTTGGCGGAAGTGGGCACCGCAACGCGCTTAACCGATGAATTGGCCCATGCCATGGAAGCGCTCACCAAGCAGTCCGAGCGTATGAAGCACATGGTGCAAACCATTGATGCGATTGCGTTCCAGACCAATATTTTAGCCCTTAACGCCTCGGTGGAAGCCGCGCGTGCAGGCGAACACGGGCGTGGGTTCGCCGTGGTGGCCCAAGAAGTGCGCAAGCTCTCTAATCAAACTGCCGAAGCGGCGAAAGAAGTTCAGCGCATGATTGTGGATACCAATCAAAGTGTGCTGGAGAGTGCTGCCCACACCCGAGAAACCCAAGCCGCCACACAGCGTATTCGCCACGCTAGCCAGCGCGTGAACGACCTCATGGAAGAGATCAGCCGAGCCGCCAGCGAGCAAAGCGACGGAGTGGCCCAGATCGGTCTCGCCATTGCCGAGATTGACAGTACCACCCAAGCCAGTGCGTCAGATATGGAGAGTTACCGCCGAGTGGCTGACACATTAAGTGGCGAAGCCGCTTCATTAACCAATAGCGTTAACGCTTTCAGGACATCCCAAGGCGGTATTCAGCCTCTACCAGCGCTACGCCGCCCACCATCTTCCGGGCAATCTTTAGGGCTTGAAAAGCCACGCGCTAAGGCGCTGCCTTCCAAACACTCCGCAGCGGATGATTGGGAGCAGTTCTAACCCGGTAACGTAGCCTGCGCACCCATGGCAAGGCGTTGAACGCTGTCCTGTTCACGTTGCCGTGGGTGCGCTTTTCATGGTGATAACGGGTAAACTAGCGCCCCTTTTTAATATGATTGCTAGTGGCATGCACCCAACCTACGAACTAACCGACGCGGGCGACCGCTACTTCGATGGCTTGGCGGATAAGTTCTCCCGCTCGCTTTATCAAGCGCCTCGAGGTGAGCTGCGCCTGGCGATGCTAGATTATCTGCTGCCGCACATGTTGAGCTTGCAGGCCCAGCCCGTACTGGATGTCGGTGGTGGGTTGGGTCAACTGTCCGGTTGGCTAGCGTCGCGTGGCCACGCTGTTACCATGGCGGAACCTTCTAACGACATGCTGGCCCATGCCAAGGCCTGGCATGCTGAACAGGTAGCCTCAGGTGGTTGGCAGGGTGATCAACTGCGTTATGTCGATGCCCCCTTACAAGCGCTAACCACTCAAACTCCAGGCCCCTGGCCACTGATTACTTGCCATGCGGTGCTGGAGTGGCTGGGCAATCCCGAGCAAGCGCTGCAAACCCTGGCAACGCTGCTTGCTCCTGGTGGTCAGCTCAGCCTGATGGTGTTTAATCGCGATGCGCTGCGTTTTTCAAACGTGGTGAAGGGGAACTACCAGAAAGCGCTAAGTGATCAGTTAGAAGGTAAAGGTAAACGACAGCGTTTAACCCCTATCTCTCCCGTGACCCATGATGAGATTTGCCAGTGGGTAAGCCATAACGGCTTACGCATTGAGAGCGTCGCGGGCATCCGTATTTTTCAGGACTATGTGCGCCAGCCGCCTGAAAAGGTGAGCGACCAAGAGGCCTTGCTGGCGCTAGAAAAACAGTACTGTCAGCAAGACCCTCATTGGCGCTTAGGTCGCTACTTGCTTTATACCGTTACCAAACCTGAGGCGAATGTATGAGTGCCCAACTGCCTGCGTGCCAGCTCCTTGAACGTTACTACGGGCAGGCCGCCCAATTATGGCCGGTAGCCCCTCCTGAGGATGCGTGGTTATTGAGCCATTCAGCGGCGATGGTGAGTGACAGCCTGGCACTGCGCCAGCAGTGGCAGGCGAGCGAGCGTCTTGCGCTAAGCCCTTTTTCACCGGTGGAAGCACCGCCCACCGACCAAGTCGTACTGTTTTGGCCTAAAACGCATCAACTGGGCATGTGGTGGTTGTCGTGGCTGTGCGATGTTCTGCCCGCTAACACGCCTATCGATATTGTAGGTGAGCACCAGGGGGGCGTGAAACGCGTTCCTAAAATGCTTAGCGAGCTGGGCATGGTCTGCGACAAGCTGGATAACGCTCGCCGCTGCTCGTTGTTTGCCACGCGCTCGGTGAAGATGGACGTGCCAGATAGCGCTTGGCAAACCTTTGATGCACTCGATATGCGCTTAGTCAGCCATCCTGGGGTGTTCGGTCATGGCAAGGTAGATGACGGGACGCAGCTGCTGTTGCAAGCTCTAGAAACCGCACTGCCTAAAAAGCCTTTGAAGGTGCTGGATATGGGCTGTGGCGACGGCATTATTAGCGCCTGGCTCGCTAAGCGCGGGCATGCGGTGACCGCCGTAGACGTCAGCGCTTTCGCTGCCGAGGCCTGCCGTCGCACGCTGCTTGCCAATGAGCTAGAGGGCACGGTGCTCGAAAGCGACGTTTACTCAGCGCTTGAGGGTGAACGATTTGATGTGATCGTCAGCAACCCACCGTTTCATCAGGAGCGGGATGTTAGCTATGGCCCTAGCACGCGGTTGATCAATCAAGCCTCTGAGCACTTGAACCCCAAAGGGCAACTGATCTTGGTAGCCAATGCGTTCTTACCTTACCCAGAGAAGTTGCAGCGTGCCTTTGGTGAATTTAACAGCCTTGCTGACAATCGCCGCTTTCGCGTCTTTCGCGCGTTAAAGTAGTCACCCTGGGTGATGTTTGCGTCTATGCTTCGCCTGAGGGTGATATGAATCAAACGATGTAAGTTAGATCATGACAGTCGCGGCGCGCGGCGGCTGGATTCAGCGAGGCATGGACGATGGAAGGCATTGGTCGCAATACGGCGGTGTTGGGCAGCGCTTTATTACTGGGCGGGCTGTTAGCGCTAGGGTTGGTATGGAG
The DNA here is from genome assembly GCF_046536035.1 of Halomonas sp. SIMBA_159. Lineage (NCBI taxonomy): Bacteria > Pseudomonadati > Pseudomonadota > Gammaproteobacteria > Oceanospirillales > Halomonadaceae > Halomonas > Halomonas sp. SIMBA_159. The sequence continues at coordinate 74,347 of NZ_JAWJBT010000015.1, read as the reverse complement.
CGGCAGCCACGTCAAAAGCGCGGCGGAAGTGTGGCAGCAATCTTCACGCAGCGTGACGGTGCGCGGATTAGCTGAGCGCCAGGTTGACGCCGATATGGTGCTGTGGCCGCTGAATTATACGGTCAACGCGAATACGCTCACGGATCTTGAGGGGCAGCTATCCCAACACGAGCAGCTCATTCGCGAGTTTTTGGAAGCGCGTGGTTTTGATACTGCACAGGTCAGCGTCACGCCGCCTCGGATTACCGACCAGTTCAGTCAAACCTACGGGGGAGAGCGGCCCGATGAGCGCTACCGTGCCGAGGCCACGCTGCTGCTACGCACTGATAACGTAAATGGTGTGATTGCTGCCGTGCCAGAGGCCACGGCATTAGTGCGCCAGGGTGTGCTGCTGTCGCCCAGCTACGAGTACCGCACCGAATTTCTGTTTACTGGCCTGGATGCTATCAAGCCGGAAATGATTGCCGCAGCCACTGCCGATGCCCGTAACGCCGCGCAGCAGTTTGCAGAGGATTCTGGCAGCGGCGTTGGTGGCATTCGTCAGGCCACCCAGGGCTACTTCTCTATTGAAGATCTGGATAGCTACACGCCGCATATTAAGCGTATTCGTGTTGTCACTACGATTGACTACGCGTTAGAGGAAGAATAAGCCGATAAGGCAGGGTCAGCCTGAGAGCTCCTCAAAGCGAGGCGGCTGATCCGTTACTGAGCAGCAGATTTGCCATAGTGAATCGCCGTGACGGTGTAAAACGTATCGCCATTGGGGGTGAGCACCGTGACGTCGTCACCAACTTCCTTGCCTAGCAGCGCCTTCGCCATTGGGGCGTCAATACTAATCCAGCGTTTTTGAGTATCGAGTTCATCGTGGCCCACGATGCGGATATTCAGCGCTTCTCCCTCTTCATCTTCCAAGCTTACGTGTGCGCCAAAAAAGATTTTATCGGTATTGGCGGGCAGACGGTCCACCACCTGTAGCTCATCCAGGCGCTTGGTTAAGTAGCGGATGCGCGCAATCACCCGGTTTAGCTCTTTCTTGTTGTAGGTGTAATCCGCGTTTTCGCTGCGGTCGCCCAGGGCGGCGGCTTCGCCCACTTTCGCGGAAAGCTTCGGGCGTTTTACCCGCGCAAGATGATCCAAAATGCCGCGTAGCCGCGCGGCGCCCTCTGCGGTAATCAAGTTACTTTTCGGTGCTTGGCGTGGATCTTTGGCCGGATCCCGCCAGCGGGTCATGTTGCGACCTTTCATGGGCGAATGCTCTCCTAAAGGGCTCTCCTGGAAGGCATTAAGCTTACGCTACAGGAGCAATTGATAACAAAGGCGCGATTCTCTGGCGAATCATTCAAACGTTCGTTACATTATCTAAGTAAGCCGATGCTTGGCTTGATCAGACTTACAACGAAAGCCATTGCAACGACAGTCGTTACGAAAACAGACGTTACAAAAACAGCCGTGACAACAACAAACCTGGAGTGACTATGCGCGCTATTCCATTTTCTCGCTTACTTATCGCCGCAGCCCTTGGCAGTACGCTGGCGCTGGGCCCCCTCAATGCCTCGGCATTTGAAGGGGAAGTCTTCTCGCTGAAAAACCGTTGGGAACATACGGTCACTGAGATGCCTGCCAACCAGCGTGAAGAGACGCTCAAGGCCCTCGCCAGTGAAGCTGAGCAGCTGGCGCGTCAGCATCCGAATGAGGACGAGGTGTTGATTTGGCAAGGTATTGTGCTGGCCTCTTACGCCCGCGAGCGCGGCGGTTTAGGTGCCCTGGGCACAGCCGGTGATGCCCGCGATGTGTTAGAGCGTGCCATTGAAATAGACCCTGCTGGTGGCAACGGCTCTGCGTATGTCACTTTAGGCGCGCTTTACGACCGTGCCCCAGGCCGCCCGCTGGGGTTTGGCAACAGCGATACCGCCGAGCGTATGTTCCAACGGGCGCTGGAGCTTCGTCCCGATGGCATTGATGTGAACTACTATTACGCGGCGTTCCTTAAAGAGGAGGGCAACACCCAAGCGGCACGTGAGCATGCTCAGCGCGCTGTAAACGGTACGGCACGTGATAATCGCCAGATGTCAGATGAAGCGCTGCGCCGCGACGCACAAGCGCTACTCGGCCAGCTTTAAGACAGCCCTTCGTTGCCTCAAATCGTGACATAACGCGGTGAATCACCGCATTGGCATTCCCGGTGGCCAGCATTGATAATAGTACGATTGTTATCATCGGGAGTGCCTTATGGGCCCTACGCTTGGTCGTGATGATGTTGAACTCATCCAACGCGACACCCTCTATCAAGGCTTCTTTCGGCTAGAAGCGCTGGAGCTGCGCCACCGGCTGTTTGAAGGTGGCTGGAGTGCCACCATGCGCCGAGAAGTGCATAACCGCTTTGATGCGGTGGGCGTGCTGCTTTATGACCCCCACCGCGATGCGCTGGTGCTAATTGAGCAGTTTCGCGCCGGTGCCATTGACGACCCCAGATCCCCTTGGAAGTTAGAGTTCGTGGCAGGCCTCGCCGATAAAGACGAGGCGTTGGAAGATGTTGCCCGTCGAGAAGCCATGGAAGAAGCGGGTTGCCAAGTGGGGCAATTGACCAAGCTGCATACCTACTACCCAAGCCCGGGTGCCTGCAACGAGCGTGTGACGCTCTTTTGCGGGTTGGTGGATACTCAAGGCTTAGGTGGTGTGTATGGGGTAGAAGATGAGCACGAAGATATTCGTGTGCATATTGTAACGTTCACCACCGCTTGGGAACTCCTAGAGCAGGGAAGACTCGACAACGCCATGTCTTTGATTGGGCTGCATTGGTTGGCAGGGCAGCGGGCATCGCTGCGTGCTGCCTCTCAACGCGCTGCCCTTTCAAATACTGACGCCAAGCGAACCCAGTAAGGAGTCATCATGGCAAGAGCCGCCTATGTCACCGATTTAAAAACCCTACAGGGTGAATGCAGCGCCAACTACTTGCGCCTGCTGCGCTTAGTAGGAGATATGGAGAGCGGTCAGCGCCGTGATATCGCACTGCGCAGCGATCACCAGCACTTTGGTGATCTGCATTTGGCGATTTTACAAGAAGCGCCCTACACCACGCTGGTGGAAGTGACCCAAAGTGGGCCGCTGGATGCCGTTATCGAAGGGCCGCGTATGCGTGTGCATCTCTACCACGATGTGCGCATGGCAGAAGTCATCGATTTTCAGCGGGAGCGCCATTTTAGCGGCCGCTACCGCTACCCTAATGCGCGCATGCACCAGCCAGATGAAAAGCTGCAGCTTAACTGCTTCTTAGGCGAGTGGCTTGCCCATGGGCTCGCTCACGGCCATGCCGTTGACATGCCCGAGTTACGTTAAACACGCTGTATTCATGACGCACTGCCAGGCATCTGTTATCCGTCATGTAACAGCAATAACATTAGGCTAATGGAGCTAGGTGGATGCGGCTTATTCAAATTACCGATTCACACTTACATGCTGACAAGCAGGCGCGCTCCCGAGCAGGGGTGCCCTGGCGGCAGTTTCAGCTAGTGCTAGAGGCTGTCATCGCTGAGCGCCCTGATGTGGTCGTGTTCACGGGGGATATCAGCCAAGATGAGACCGCTGCTTCCTATGCCCATGCTCGGGAAGCGCTCTCAACACTGCCATGCCCATGGTTTTGGATTCCTGGCAACCATGACCAGCTAGAGCTGATGATTGCAGAACACCCGCTGCTAGAGGAAGTGGACTTGGAGCAGTGGCGTTTACTGCTGCTCAACACCCAGGTAGCGGGCAAGCCCCACGGCGAGCTAGGGAGCGACGCCTTAAGCGCTTTGGCAAAACGGCTTGAACAAGATGACCGCCCAACGATGATAGCGATGCATCACCCGCCGGTAGACGTAGGTGCCGCCTGGATGGATGCCATCGGCCTGCAAGACCGCGACGCCTTTTGGCAGCTACTTAGCGCTTACCCCCAAGTAAAAATAATCCTGTTTGGCCATGCCCACCAAGCCTATGCCCAGCATCATCAGGCAGCAGGGGCTGATATTGGGGTTTACGGTTGCCCTGCCATGGCGGATCAGTTTTTGCCGGGGGCCGATGCGTTTGCCATTGATGAAGCCTCTCGCCCTGGTTATCGCGTGGTCGATATTCACGGCCAAGAGTGGCAGACCTGGATTGAGCGAGTGGAGGTATAGCCCGCCCGTTAGGCGCTAATGATATAAAAAGATAGTTATTAATTCTTTTGGGTTATTATTAACCTAGCGTTACCCTACCCACAAATGCCCGCCTTGCGATTCATGCGCGCTGGGCGGCAGTTCATGTTTGCAAAGGCTTCATTAAAAGCCGTTTCAATAAAAGCAAGCACCGTTTTGTGAGGGAGTAGGTAATGAACCAGTTTTCTGCGCCGTCGGCGGCGTCGCAACAGGTGCCCACCGCGCCTTACGCCGCCCGCCTGACCCACCTAAAGCAGCTTGAAGCTGAATCAATCCATATTATCCGAGAGGTGGCGGCGGAGTTTCGCAACCCGGTGATGATGTACTCCATCGGTAAAGACTCCTCGGTCATGCTGCACCTGGCGCGCAAAGCGTTTTACCCCGGTACGCCGCCGTTCCCGCTGATGCACGTGGATACCACCTGGAAATTCCGTGAAATGATCGCTTTCCGCAACCGCATGGCGGAAGAAGCGGGCATGGAGTTGATCGTGCACACCAATGAAGAGGGGCGGGCAGCCAACATCAACCCCTTCGACCACGGTAGCGCGAAGTACACCGACATCATGAAAACCCAGGCGCTTAAGCAGGCGCTGGACAAGCACGGTTTCGATGCTGCTTTTGGCGGTGCGCGCCGTGATGAAGAAGCCTCACGTGCCAAAGAGCGCGTTTACTCCTTCCGCGATAAGTACCACCGCTGGGACCCTAAAAATCAGCGCCCTGAGCTGTGGAACGTGTACAACGCCAAGGTCAACAAAGGCGAATCGATTCGCGTATTTCCGCTCTCCAACTGGACCGAGCTGGATATCTGGCAGTACATCTACCTTGAGTCGATTCCGATTGTGCCGCTGTACTACTCCGCCAAGCGCCCGGTGGTTGAGCGCGACGGTATGCAGATCATGGTGGATGATGACCGCCTGCCGTTGGCCCCAGGCGAGGTGCCGGAGGAGAAGTGGGTGCGCTTCAGGACCTTGGGCTGTTATCCACTAACGGGCGCGGTAGAGTCTACCGCCGCTACGCTACCGGACATTATCCAAGAGATGCTGCTGACCAAAACCAGTGAACGCAGCGGCCGTGCCATCGACCATGATCAGGCCGGTTCCATGGAGAAGAAAAAGCGTGAGGGGTATTTCTAATGGCGCACCAGTCAACGTTAATTGCCGATAACATCGAGCAATACCTGCACGAGCACGAAAACAAAGACCTGCTGCGCTTTATTACCTGCGGCAGCGTCGATGACGGCAAATCCACCCTGATTGGGCGGCTGCTTCACGACTCCAAAATGATCTTTGAAGATCAGTTGGCAGCGATTACTAAGGCTTCGAAAACTAGCGGCACCACGGGTGATACGGTGGATTTGGCGCTGTTGGTAGATGGCCTGCAGTCTGAGCGTGAGCAGGGCATTACCATCGATGTGGCTTACCGCTTCTTCTCGACGGAAAAGCGTAAGTTCATTATTGCCGACACCCCGGGGCACGAGCAGTACACCCGTAACATGGCCACCGGTGCCTCTACCGCAAGCCTGGCGATCATTCTGATTGATGCCCGCTACGGTGTGCAGACCCAAACCCGCCGCCACAGCTTCATTGCCGATTTGCTCGGCATTCAGCACCTGGTGATTGCGGTCAATAAGATGGACTTGGTCGGCTTCTCTGAAGCGCGTTTTAACGATATTGTGGACGAGTACAGGGCATTTGCGACTAACCTGCAGGCCCCGGATATCCGCTTTGTGCCCATGTCGGCGCTGAACGGCGACAACGTGGTGAACCCCAGCGAGCAAACGCCCTGGTACTTCGGTGATCACCAGGGGTATGAAGGCAAAACGCTGATTGAACTGCTGGAAAGCGTCGAAATTAGCCGCGACCAAAACCTCACTGATCTGCGTTTGCCGGTTCAGTATGTGAACCGCCCCAACCTGGATTTTCGCGGCTACTGCGGCACGCTCTCGGCCGGTGTCCTGCGCCCAGGGCAAGCGGTGAAGGCGCTGCCTTCTGGTAAAACGTCCCGCGTGGCACGCGTGGTCACCTTTGATGGTGATTTAGACGCCGCCTACCCAGGGCAGGCGATTACCGTGACTCTGGAAGATGAGATTGATATCTCTCGTGGCGACTGGATTGTAAGCGCGGATGCTGACATCCCGCTCTCGAACGTGTTCAGCGCCGACATCGTGTGGATGCACGAAGACGCCCTGACACTGGGCAAGCTCTACGACATCAAGCTCGCCACACGCGATTCGGCAGGGCAGGTCAGCGCCATTGAATACCAGATTGATGTCAATACGCTGGAAAAGCATGCCACCGACTCCCTCGGGCTCAATGCCATCGCCCGCTGTGAGGTTGAGTTAACCGCCTCTATTCCGGTCGATGATTATCGCACCAGTCCGGGTACCGGCAGCTTTATCGTGATTGACCGCCTCACCAACGTGACAGTAGGGGCTGGCATGATTCGCGGCGTTGCTAACGCCCGCGAGCAGGCCGCCACCACTGATTGGGCCGCCTTCGAGCGTGATTTGAACGCGCTGGTGCGTAAGCACTTCCCGCACTGGGAAGCGAAAGATATCGGTTCACTGCTGGGCCGCTAGCGCTTATATATAAAGGGACACACTTTGACGCCGCTCTGCGGCGTCAATTTTTAGGTAATGCTGAATCGAGACACCAAGGATCGTGACACTGGTGATCGAGACAACAAGGAGCGAGAGTCGATGTTAACCCTTTTAGACGGTGGCTTAGGGCGTGAGCTAAAACGGCTGGGTGCGCCGTTCCGTCAGCCAGAGTGGTCGGCGCTGGCGCTGATGGAAGCCCCCGAGTGTGTGACCCAAGCACATCAGGCGTTTATTCAAGCCGGTGCCGAGGTGATTACCACCAATGCCTATGCCGTGGTGCCGTTTCATATCGGCGAGGAGAGCTTTGCGCAGCAAGGTCTAGCGCTTGCCATGCTGGCGGGTAAGCTTGCCCGTGACAGCGTGGCGGGTCAAGCGGTGACCGTCGCGGGCTCGCTCCCGCCGCTGTTTGGCTCTTATCAGCCGGAACTCTTTGATGCCAAGCGAGCACCGGAACTGCTGGCAACGCTCATTGCAGGCCAAGCGCCCTACGTAGACGTGTGGCTGGCTGAGACGTTGAGCGCCACGGTTGAAGCGCGAGCCGTTGCCAGCGCACTGAGCAACGACACTCGCCCGCGCTGGTTCTCGTTCACGCTGAAAGACGCCGATGAAAATGGCGAGCTGCCCTGCGCGCTACGCTCCGGTGAGCGGGTCGAAGAGGCCGTGTCAGCGGTGCTGGAGGCGGGCGGTGAAGCACTGCTGTTTAACTGCAGCCAGGCTGAAGTGATGGAAGAGGCGCTTTCCCAGGCGCAGGCAGCGGTGGCCGCCCAAGGCGCAACGCTGCGCTTAGGGGTCTACGCCAACAGCTTTGTGCCCCAAACGAATCGCATCGCAGCAAACTCCGGCGTTAGCGATATGCGCGATGACCTGGGGCCAGACGCCTATGCGGCCTTTGCCCAGCGCTGGCAGGCGGCAGGGGCCACCATGATTGGCGGTTGCTGCGGCATTGGGCCTGAGCATATTGCCAAGCTGGCAGAAGCGGTTCGCGGTTAAGTGCCGCTTGTTGATAGATTTCATAGGATGAGTCACCCCATGACGAAAGGAAGTAACGCGCCCGTTGAGCGGCGCATAGCAGGCGTTACACGGCGTCAGTTTTTACAGCAGTCAGCAGCACTGTCTGTCTCTGCCAGCGCCTTGGGCGGGCTGTTACTGCCACGCTGGGCAAGTGCTCAGGAAGCGACTCCTCAGCGCGGCGGGCATCTGATTTTAGCGATTGATAACGCTTCCAGCAGCGACCGCTTAGACCCCGCTTACTACTTCGAGCAGTACATGTACCACGTGGGGCGGCAGCTGTTTAATACGCTGACGGAACTCAATGATGACGGCACGCTCGCGCCTGGGTTGGCAGAGTCTTGGGAGACGAGCGACGCGACGCAGTGGGTCTTTACGCTACGCCAGGGTGTGACCTTCCATAACGGCAAAACCCTCACCGCCGACGATGTGGTGTACTCGCTCAACCACCATCGTGCCGAAGATTCGCCGTCGGCGGTGAAAGGCTATATGGAGCAGATCACCGAGCTGACTGCCCGTGGCAGCCATGAAGTGGTCATGACGCTCTCCGCACCCAATATGGATTTACCGTCTCTGCTAGGAGAGGTGAACTTTGCCATTACCCCGGCCGGTGCGAATTTCGATGACGGTATTGGCACGGGGCCTTTCGTGCTGGAAAGCTTTGAACCTGGGGTGCGTACCCTGGTTAAGCGCAACGACAACTACTGGAAGTCGGATCGCGCCTTCGTTGATAGCGTTGAAACTCGCGCCTTTAACGATGCGACTGCGCGAGTGGCCGCGCTGATGAGCGGCTCGGTGCATTTTGTTAACCGGGTAACCCCCAGCATTGTCAGCCGTTTGGAAAGCGCGTCATCGCTCACGATTAATCGCAACGTGGGAAGCTTCCAGGTGACTTTTCCCGGCCTGGCTGACCGTGCGCCGTTCAATAATATGGATGTACGTTTAGCGATGAAGCATGCCCTCGACCGAGAGCAGCTGTTGAATTTGCTGGTGCAGGGGTATGGCCAGGTGGGCAATGACTCGCCGCTGTTCCCCAGCAATCCGTATTTCACCAACGACCTCCCCAGCCATGCCTTTGACCCGGATAAAGCGCTGCACCACTGGCGTAAGTCGGGCGTGGATAGACCCATTCGGTTAAGCACCGCCGACGGAGCAACCTTTGAAGGCGCGGTATCGGCCGCAGAGCTTTATCAGCAGTCGGCCCAGCGTTCGGGGATACCGCTAGAGGTCAACCGCGTGCCTGCAGACGGCTACTGGTCGGAAGTGTGGCGTCAGCATGAGTTCTGCGCCTCGGGATGGTCTAGCCGCCCGACGGCCGACGCTTATCTATCGATGGTGAATCTATCGAATGCGCCGTGGAACGAAGCGCGCTGGGCCAATGAGCAATTAGATCAACTGATTGTGGCAGCCCGCGGCGAGCAGGATGAGGCCACGCGGCGTCAGATGTACCACGATATTCAGGTGTTGTATCAGCAGGAAGGCAGCACCGTTGCACCGCTCTATATGGATTCGATTTCGGCCAATCGCACCAACGTGCGGGGGTATGTCGATGTGCCGGGAGAAGTGGCCACCCGCTCGGTTGAGAAGATGTGGATTGCCAGCTGATGGCGCATTGAACAGCGGGCTTATTAAAAAAAAGCGCCAGCACGCAAAAGCGTGCTGGCGCTGTACGGTTAATGTGGCTGTACTGAGTATTACTGGGCGTTCGGGAAAAACAGCCGCTGCCCACCGACTTTAAAGTCAGCGATGGCCTGTTGACCCTCTTCAGAGACCAGCCACTCATGCCACTGGGCGGCTAACTCATGCTTCAAGTGCGGGTGGCGCTCTGCCGACAGCAACAGGCTGCCGTACTGGTTAAACAGCGCTTCATCGCCCTCAAACAGCAGCGTTAGGTCTTGCGGGTTCTCAAACGCTACCCAGGTGGCGCGGTCGGTGAACGTATAGGCATTCATGCCCGCGGCGGTGTTCAGCGTGGGGCCCATGCCACTGCCCAGCTCGCGGTACCACTCACCTTGCGGCGTGACACCCGCATCTTCCCACAAGCGAAGCTCAGCGCGGTTTGTGCCGCTATCGTCACCGCGTGAGGCAAACGGTGATTCGCTCTCGGCAATCAGTGCGAAGGCATCGGCCACGCTCTCGCTGTCGCTGATACCAGCAGGGTCGTCGCTGGGGCCAACAATCACGAAGTCGTTATACATCACGTCTAAACGTTCTGTGGCATAGCCATCCGCCACGAACTGATCTTCACCCGCCGTATCGTGTACCAGCAGGCTGTCGGCATCACCACGGCGGCCAATCTCGAACGCTTGGCCGGTGCCGACCGCCACTACGCGCACGTCAATGCCGGTGGCTTCGGTAAACGTGGGGATAATGGCATCAAACAGGCCAGAGTTCTCGGTGGAGGTGGTGGAGGCCAGGGTGATGAAGTTGTCATCCGCCAGTAGGGAGGCGCTAAAGGTAAGCGCGGTGGTGCATACACTGGCGGTGACTAGCGTGGTGGTTCTCTTCACGGTCTGCTCCTTTGGATGTTATTCATCGCTGCTGGGGCTTACCACACCAGCTCGCCCCGGATAAACGCCCTGGCCTGTGATGAAACCGGGGCGTCAAAAAAGCGCTCGGCGGGGGTGTGTTCCAACACCTGCCCGCTGTACATAAACAGCACGTCATCGGCCAGGCGCTTGGCCTGATGAAGGTCGTGGGTGGTCATCACGATGCGCGTGCCGTTGTGGTGAAACTCATTCACCGCGTCTTCCACGGCTTTAATGGCCGCAGGGTCGAGGGCGGAGGTCGGCTCATCCAAAAACAGCACGGCGGGCTTTAACAGCCATGCGCGGGCCAGCGTTAGGCGCTGCTGTTCGCCGCCAGACAGTACTCTGGCAGGGCGCTTGGCCAAGGCCGCTAAACCAAACTTTTCTAGCGCCTGAAGGGCGAGTGCCTTGCGCTCCCGGCGGGGCACGCGCTGCACGGCGAGGGCGTAGGTGAGGTTATCCAGGACCGAACGGCGCAGCAGCACCGGCCGCTGAAACACCATGGCTTGCACCGGGGGCGTGCCTTCCCAGCTAACGTGGCCGCTGCTCGGACTGAGCAGCCCGTGTGCCAAGCGCATCAACAGGCTTTTGCCCGCGCCGTTGGGGCCCATAATCAGCGTGCGCTGGCAACCGGATAGCGTAAGCGTTGTGGGTGTTAACAGGGCGTGGCCGCGATGCTCAAAGCTTGCTTGCTGAAAATGCAGGGAAGGCACGCTGGTTGAATAGTCATGCCCTACTGGCGAGTGTGAGAGCGGCTTGATAGGGGCGTTCATCCTAATCGCCTCTTCGCTGCTTCGCTGACAACGTGCGCTAAGGCGTTAATCAGCGTGACGAGGGTGAGCAGTATGATGCCTAATCCTAGCGCTAGCGGCAGGTTGCCCTTGCTGGTCTCCAGCACAATGCTGGTGGTCATCACGCGGGTTACGCCATCAATGTTGCCGCCGATAATCATTACCGCACCCACCTCGGCGCTGGCGCGGCCAAAGCCAGCCAGAATCACCGTGAGCAGGCCAAAGCGAGCATCCCACAGCAGTGTCGGCATCATGCGCAGTTGGGTAAGCCCCAGCGAACGTAGCTGCTCGGCATACTCATGGTGCAGCGCTTCCACCTGTTGACGGGTCAGCGCGGCAATAATGGGGAAGACTAAAATCACCTGGGCAATCACCATCGCCGTAGGGGTAAAGAGCAGCCCTAGCTGGCCCAGCGGCCCAGCTCTGGATAGCAGCAAATAGACACATAGTCCGGCCACTACCGGCGGCAGGCCCATCATTGCATTGAGCGCCACGATCAGCCCATTGCGGCCAGGAAAACGCCACAGCGCCAGCGCGGCACCCACTGGCAAGGCCAAGGCGCTGGCGATCAGCACGGCAATCAGCGACACCTGCAGTGAGAGCGCCACGATGCTGATCAGCCCTGAGTCCATGCCCAGAATCAGTGCGAGTGCGGTGTAGAAAGGGTTATCACTTGCTGACATAAGCACCTGAAGTGGGGCATCAAAAGCCGTCGAGTCGCGCCGACGGTTTAATAAAGCGTAAAGATTGGCTGCATAGTGTACGTAAACTTGCAGTTATGCACCGGCTGCTGAAATATATGCAGTCATACGCAGCAAAATGCAGGGTGACCATGTACAGCGAGTACCTAACCACCGCAGAGGTAGCCGACTACCTGCGCTTGAAAGAGCGCAAAGTGTACGATTTGGTGCGCCAAGGCCATATCCCCTGCAGCCGTGCAACGGGCAAACTGCTGTTCCCTCGCCAGCACATTGACATGTGGGTACTCAGCCACCTAGAGGGAGACCAAGCGCAGCGGCAGCCGCCACCAATGGTGTTGGCGGGCAGTCAGGACCCGTTATTGGAGTGGGCGGTGCGAGAGAGCGGGAGTGACTTGGCCTCGTTGTGTCATGGCAGTGGCGACGGCGTGCGACGCTTGCTAGAGGGCAAGGCGATGCTGGCAGGCATTCATCTGCTTAATGCGGCCTCAGGGCGCTACAACGAACCGGCGGCGCTGGGGCTTGGGGGTGTTCGCGATCTGATCGTGCTGCACTGGGCAACGCGCCGTCAGGGACTGCTGGTGGCATCCGATAACCCGCTGGGCATTCGCTCGGTGAGTGATATTGCCAAGCAAAGTGCGATGCTTGCCCATCGTCAGCCCGGTGCGGGAGCCGCTCAGCTGTTAAACTGCTTGCTGCAACGGGCCGAGGTGGCGAATGAAGCGTTAAACTGGGCGGCCCATCCCGCGCTCAGCGAAGACGATTTAGCGCTAGCCATTGCCCAAGGTGACGCCGATGTGGGGCTTGGTATGGAAGCGGCGGCGCAACGCCAGCAGCTCGATTTTATTCCACTGGTGGAGGAGTCGTTTGATTTGGTGATGCACCGGCGCAGCTATTTTGAGCCTGCCGTTCAAGCCTTGTTTGAATTTGCCCGAGAGCCCCGGTTTGCCCAGCGTGCCAGTACGCTGAGGGGGTATGATGTGAGCCAGCTAGGCCGCGTGTTGTACAACGCTTAAGCGCGTAGCGACTGGTCTGATTCGGTATCGATGCTTGACGATTGTATAAGATGCGCCACACTGGAGAGTCGTTGTAGACGCAACCTCGTCACGACAATCTCATCACGAAAAGGAGAGCATGATGAATCACGCACTGAACGGTAAACGTGTTGCTATTTTAGCCACTGACGGTTTTGAAGAGTCTGAGCTGAGCGTTCCCCGCGCGGCGCTTCAAAAAGAGGGTGTTGAAGTGCATGTGGTCTCGCCGGAAGGCAAGGGCATTCGTGCTTGGGCAGAAACCGACTGGGGCGATACCTATAACGCCGATAAAGCGTTGTCAGACGTTAGCGAGTCGGATTATCACGCCCTGGTACTTCCCGGTGGGCTGTTTAACCCTGACGAACTGCGCCTGAATGAAGATGCCTTGAGCTTCGTCAAAGCATTCTTCCAAGCGGGCAAGCCCGTCGCCGCCATTTGCCACGCGCCGTGGATTTTGATCAACGCTGGCGTGGTCGAAGGGCGCAAGATGACCTCGGTGCCGAGCGTCGCCCAAGACCTGCGCAATGCGGGTGTGAACTGGGTGGATGAGCCGGTAGTGGTCGATAGCGGCCTCGTGACTAGCCGCACTCCCAAAGACCTCGACGCCTTTAACGCCAAACTGCTAGAAGAGCTGCAGGAAGGGCGTCACTCAGGTCAGCACGCTTAATGGCGTGGTACCACCAGTGGGCAAGCTTTGCCAAAAGGCTTGCCCACGTTGTTGCAAAACCGATGAAGCGGGACAGTGGCCGCAGCGGGATGATGGTACATCCCTACCGCGGTTACGGTTCCCAGCGGGAAATATTTGTGATGGGCCGAGTGTTCCGCCAGGCGGCACTCGGCCGCGCCATTCCTAGGCGGGGCATGCTGCGTGATACGGCCGATGTGGCCCGGCGTGTTTTCCGCCGTGGGCTGTCCGGCGCCAAAGTAGAAATCCGTGTGGGTGATAACGAGCTGTGCATGACCACTGACCGTGATGGCTACTTTGATGCTCATATCCCCATTTCTGCTTCCTTGCCAGTCGATGTTTCCTGGCATCGCGCTGATATTTTGGTACATGCCAAGGGGCACCCGCCGATTCGTACCAGCGTAGAAGTGTATGTACCGCCCCCGGAAGCGGACCTGCTGGTCATCAGCGATATCGACGATACGGTGATGTTCACCGGCGTAGCTGAAAAACTCAAAATGTTGTACCGGCTGTTTGTGCGCAAACCTCATCGTCGCACGGCGTTTCCCGGCGTGGCCTCGCTCTATCAGGCGCTTTACCGTGGGCAGACTGACAAGGCCGAGCGGCCGATTCTTTATGTTTCCCGTGGCCCCTGGGCCATTTATGAAATGTTGGAAGCGTTTTTTCAGATGAATCGAATCCCCGTGGGCCCTATTCTGTTTTTACGCGAGTGGGGGATCTCCTGGCGCAAGCCGTGGCCTCGCCGCGCGGAAGCTCACAAGCGGGATCTGATTGATCGCATGCTCGCGCTTTACGATGACATGCCCTGCATCTTAATTGGCGATAGCGGCCAGCACGACCCAGAGGTTTACACCGAAGTGGTCAAAGCCTACCCGGATCGTATTAAGGCGATTTACATTCGCCGCGTCGACAGCGACCCCAAGCGTGAAGCTGCGATACAGCGCCTGCGCGATGAATTAGCCCACACTGAGTGTGAGCTAGTGCTGGCCGCCGATAGCATTTTGATGGCGGATCATGCCCACGCCAAAGGCGATATCTCCGCACGCGGGCTGCAAGCGGTTCAGCGCGATGTCGAAGCACATCGTAACGAGCCTGCCTAAGCTGTGTTCCCCCGCCATTCGTGGTAAAAATGAGCGTTGATGTCTCTCTTACTTGGCGGGTTCCGGTGTTGTGATGCTCATCCTCTTAATTGTGCTGGCGTTGGCCATTTTTGTGCTGCCCAACCTATGGGCGAAATGGGTGTTAAAGCGCCATACCCGAGGGCGTGATGATTACCCAGGTACCGGTGCGGAATTGGCCGAACATCTGCTGCGCCGTATGGGCGTGGAGGGTGTGCGGGTGGAGCGTACTGAACACGGCGACCACTACGACCCCGAAGCCCGTTGCGTGCGCTTAACGCCCGATCACTACGATGGCCGTTCGCTCACGGCAGTCACCGTTGCTGCCCATGAGGTGGGCCATGCCATTCAGCACCATGAGGGTTATGCGCCGCTGCTGGCCCGCAGCCGTTTGGTGCAGGTAGCGCAAAAAGCGGAAAAGCTAGGGGCTATTTTGATGATGGCCGCGCCGTTTTTGTTCCTGCTGACGCGGCTACCCGGTGGGCTTGCGATGATTATCGTGATGGCGGTGATTAGCTTTGGCACGGCGGCGCTGGTGCATCTCGTCACGCTGCCGGTAGAGTTCGATGCCAGCTTTAACCGCGCGCTGCCACTGCTAAAAGAGTACGTACCGCCCGCCGATATGGCCGGTGCCCGCCACGTACTTACTGCCTGCGCCTTTACCTATGTGGCGGCGTCACTGGCCAGCGTGATGAACCTGGGCCGCTGGCTGGTGATTTTAAGGCGCTAATTTAAAAGTACTGATTTAAAAGTTCTGTTTTAAAAGTGCTGGCGGTATCCCTTATTACTCCGGCTTGTTCGCCAGAATCACCGCACGGCGAGGAGCGGGGTAGCCTTCAATCGTTCGGGTGCGGTCTTCTGGGTCTAGGAAATCTGCCAATGACTGGTAAGTCATCCACTCGGTGGAGCGCTGCTCCTCCAGCGTGGTCACCGCTTCATCTACCACCCGTACGTTGGTAAAACCGCAGCGCTCTAGCCAGTGGCACAGTGCTTTGGAGGAGGGCAAAAAGTAGACGTTGGGCATCGCGGCGTAGCGTTCACCGGGTACGAACACGGTCTGCTCATCGCCTTCTACCACTAGGGTTTCCAGCACTAGTTCGCCACCGGGAGCCAGCGCGCCTTTTAGCTGTTGCAGGTGCTCAAGGGGCGAAGGGCGGTGGTACAGCACGCCCATGGAGAACACCGTGTCGAAGAAGCCCAGGTTTTCCGGCACGTCCTCGATACCCACCGGCAAAAACTGTGTACGTCCTTCATCGGCGTTGCCGACAAAGTGGCGCACCGCCTGAAACTGCCAGTAAAAGCGTGGGGAAGGGTCAATCACCAACACGAAAGCCGCGCCTGCACCCGCCATCCGCCAGGCGTGATAGCCGCTGCCGCCGCCCACGTCCAGCACTTTGCGGTACTTCAATGGTGCAAGATGCGGAGCGACGCGTTGCCATTTCCAGTCGGAGCGCCACTCGGTGTTGATCTCAATACCGCCCAGGTTGAATGGCCCTTTCCGCCACGGGGCCAGCTTGCGCAGCAGATTGAAGCACTGACGCTGCTGGCTGTCGGTGAGGTCGAGTTCAACCGTCAGCGTATCGCTATTTAGATCCACACGGCGCTGTTCCGGCAGTGGCGGCAGCTTGGCCACGGCTTTTTCCCAGGCGGAAAGATCGCCGTGGCGCTGGGGGTCCAGCCCGTTGGCGAGCTGCTCGGGCAGTTTGGCAAGCCACGGCGTCAGCGACGCATCCTGGGTGGCTTGATCTAGAAACGCTTGATACAGCACGCGATGATCGTCGTGAAGTAGCGCCACCTTAACCCTCCTTAAAGGCGATCAGCGAGGTGAAGTTCAGGTACTGGAACCAGGTCATGGAGCGGGGAAAACCCGCCAACGACAAGCGCTCGTGCAGCGCATCGAGCGTATCGGGAATCAGCACGTTCTCAAGCGCGGTGCGCTTTTGGCTGATCTCCATATCGCTGTAGCCATTGGCACGCTTGAAGTCGTGGTAGCGCTCGACCCGCCAAGCGTTGTCGCGCTCGTCGGCATCGACGGTCTTTTCCGACAAAATCAGCACGCCGCCGGGCTCAAGCGTGTTGTAAAGCCGCTTGAGCAGCGCATCACGATCTGCCGGGGGCAAAAACTGCAGCGTAAAGTTGAGAATGATCATCCCCGAAGGCGCATACTCGTAGGTACGAATATCGGCTTCCTCCACTTGCATGGCGTGGTCGGGGCACTCATCGAGAAAGGTCTGCTTCGCGCGGGCCGCCATGGCCGGTGAAAGATCAATGCCGGTATAGCGGAACGCGTCGGCGGGCAGCGCGCCTGCCAGGGCGAGGCCGGATGCGCCCAGCGAGCAGCCCAGATCATAAACATGGGCGCCGTGGCGCAGATGGCGTTTGGCAATCAGGCTCAGCATGCCCAGAATTTGGCCGTAGCCGGGCACCGAGCGGCGAATCATATCGGGGAAGCACGCGACCACCTGTTCATCAAAGGAGAACCTAGCCACCTTGTCTAGGGGTGTTGAAAAGATAGCGTCGCGGTAAGATGCATCACTCATGGGCAAGCCAGGATGGTTAATGAGGCTGCGTAGTTTACGCGCCCTTGTTAACGCAGAACAGGCCTGATCAACACAGATTCCTGCCTCACGGAACGACGCCACAGGAGAGGGCACATGGCTTCAGCAACAGCAACTCCCGATACGCTACCCGCTTGGCAAACGTTACAGCAGCACGCTCAAGCACTTAAACACGTCCACTTGAAAAACCTTTTTGGGGATGACCCTGGTCGTTGGAAGCACTTTACTCGTCAGGTGGCGGGGCTCACCCTTGACCTTTCCAAGCAGCGTTGGGACGACGATACGCTGGAGCACCTGCTGGCGCTGGCTCAAGAGGCGGGCGTGCCAGGGGCCATCGAGGCGCTGCTGAGCGGTAAGCGGGTAAACGTCAGTGAGAACCGCCCAGCGCTGCATACCGCCTTGCGCCTACCTGCAGATGCGAGCCTGGAAGTGGAAGGCGAAGATATCGTCGGGGCCGTGCATGACAGCTTGGCGCAAATGGAGCGCCTAGTTCAGCGGCTACACGCTGGCCAGTGGCGCGGGGCCACCGGAAAGCCTATTCGTCACGTGGTGAATTTAGGCGTGGGCGGCTCGGATTTAGGGCCGCTGATGGTTACTCATGCGCTGGCAGACTATCGCCCCAGCGATATTCACCCGGTGGAGGTGCATTTTGCCTCCACGATGGATGGTTCCCAACTGGCGGATTATCTCAGCCGGTTTAACCCCGAAACCACGCTGTTTGTGCTCTCGTCTAAGTCGTTCACTACCATCGATACCCTCTCCAACGCCAACACGGCCCGCGACTGGCTCATCGGGCGGCTTACACAGCACGCCGACCTGCCAGAAGCCAGCCCCCATGCCAAACCGATCAGCGCAGAGCTGATTGTGCGCCAGCACTTTATTGGTGTATCCGCCAGCCCTGACAAGATGAGCGAGTGGGGGATTACCCCGGACCACCAGCTGATGTTTTGGGAGTGGGTCGGCGGGCGCTACTCGCTGTGGGGCACCATTGGGCTGCCGATTGCGCTAGTGATTGGGATGGAAAACTTTCGCGAGCTGTTGGCGGGCGCCCATGCCATGGATAGCCACTTCCGGGATGCACCGCTGGAGGACAATCTGCCGGTGTTACTGGGCTTGGCAGGCATCTGGAACGTGAATTTTCTGGATATCCGCGCCCACTCGATTCTGCCCTACGATGGGCGGCTTGAGTACTTTGCCGCCTACCTTGAGCAGTTGGAGATGGAGTCCAATGGCAAATCGGTCACCCGCCAGGGCCAAGCGGTGAACTACTCCACCTGCCCGGTGCTGTGGGGCCAGCTGGGCCCTAATGCCCAGCATGCGTTTTATCAACTGCTTCACCAGGGCACCCAGCCTGTGGTGTGCGACTTTATCGCGCCGCTTAAGCGTTACGATGAGGTCGAAAATGTAGACACCCGTCGGCACTTGAAAGCGCAGCATCGCTTGGCGCTGGCCAACTGCTTTGCTCAGTCCCGTGTGTTGATGTTGGGTGACGATGCATTAGATGAAGATGGCCCGCGCCCCGAGCACAAACGCTATCGGGGTAACCAACCCTCTTCGACGGTGCTGCTGGATAAGCTTACCCCCGCCACCCTAGGCTCGCTGATAGCGTTGTATGAGCACAAGGTCTTCGTGCAAGCGGTGATTTGGGATATCAACCCCTTTGACCAGTGGGGGGTCGAGCTTGGTAAGCAAATTGCCACCGATACCCAAGCGATTATTGACGGTGAAGGCGATCTTGGTCGAATGGATGCTTCTAGCCGTGGCTTGATTGAAGCCTTTTGGGCCGCCGAGCAGGAGTAGTGTTTCCAATTTATATGGCTGGATATACAGCTTTTTGGTTTTCCGCTATCCTGTGTGCTTTTCATAGCGGCCTCATCTGAAGAATACCCAAGGGGGCCGTCCTGTGACGGCTCCTATTGAAGCCGACAGTACGCTTTTGTTCAGTATGTTTTTTCAGGAACCGACGTTACATGACCCAGTTTGATGCCTCCCAGTACGGCGCGAGTTCTATCGAGGTCCTGTCAGGGCTTGAACCGGTGCGTAAGCGCCCGGGAATGTACACCGATACCTCGCGGCCCAACCACCTCGCCCAAGAGGTGATCGACAACAGTGTCGATGAGGCGCTCGCCGGGCACGCTTCAAGCATCAGCGTGGTACTCCATAGCGGCGGTGCCATTGAAGTGCAGGATAACGGCCGGGGCATGCCGATTGATCTACACCCGGAACATGGCGTGTCAGGGGTTGAGCTCATTCTGACCAAACTCCACGCGGGCGGTAAGTTCTCCTCTTCAAGCTACCGGTTTTCGGGTGGCCTGCACGGCGTGGGCGTGTCGGTGGTCAATGCGTTGTCACGGCGTTTGGAAGTGGAAGTGACCCGAGACGGTGCCCGCCATGCCATCGCCTTTGAACACGGCGATAAAGTTGAAGAGCTGCACGAAATTGGCAAAGCGGCCAAGCGCGCCACCGGCACGTTAGTACGCTTTTGGCCTGACGAGAGCTACTTTGATAGCCCAAAGCTGGCAGTTTCCAAGCTAAAACATCTTTTGCGCGCCAAAGCGGTGCTTTGCCCCGGTTTAGCGGTCACGCTGGTAGAGCCGGATGGCACCAAAACCGAGTGGGCCTATGCCGATGGCCTGCGCGACTACCTGGCCGAAGCCACCGATGGTTACGAAGTACTGCCCAAAGAGCCGTTTGTAGGCCACTTTAGTGACGACGAGCACGGCGTAGACTGGGCCATTCAGTGGCTGCCTGAAGGTGGCGAGGCGCTGCTTGAGAGCTACGTTAACCTGATCCCTACGCCCCAGGGCGGCACCCACGTTAGCGGCTTTCGTTCCGGGCTGTTAGACGCGCTGCGGGAATTCTGTGAATACCGCAGTCTGCTGCCCCGTGGCATCAAGCTCACCGCCGATGATTTGTGGGAGCGCGCTTCCTTCGTGCTCTCGGTGAAAATGCTTGACCCGCAGTTTGCTGGCCAAACGAAAGAGCGGCTTTCCTCGCGCACCATTGCCGGGTTTGTCTCGGGCGTGGTGAAAGATGCCTTCTCGCTGTGGCTGAATCATCACATTGAGCAGGCCGAACAGCTGGCGGAGATGGTGATTAGCGCCGCCCAACAGCGCCAGAAGAAATCTAAAAAAGTCGCCCGTAAAAAGGTCACGTCTGGCCCCGCGCTGCCCGGCAAACTGGCGGACTGTTCCGGCCAGGACCCGGCGCTGAGCGAGCTGTTTCTGGTGGAAGGGGACTCGGCGGGGGGCAGCGCCAAGCAGGCCCGAAACCGCGAGACCCAGGCTATCTTGCCGCTGCGCGGTAAAATCCTAAATACCTGGGAAGTCGAAACCCACGATATCTACGGCTCTCAAGAAGTTCACGATATTGCCGTGGCCATTGGTGCCGACCCGGGCAGTGCCGACCTTGAAAAGCTGCGTTATCACAAAATCTGCATTCTGGCCGACGCCGACTCTGACGGTTTGCATATCGCGACGCTGCTTTGCGCGCTGTTTGTGAAGCATTTCCCCAGTCTGGTCGACGCGGGCCATGTATACGTGGCCATGCCGCCGCTGTACCGCATTGATTTAGGTAAAGAAGTCCACTACGCCCTTGATGAAAGCGAGAAAGCGGCGGTTCTTAAACAGCTGGCGAAAAAACGCGGCACACCCAACGTTCAGCGTTTTAAAGGCCTGGGTGAAATGAGCCCGCTGCAGCTACGTGAAACCACCATGGCGGTGGAAACACGCCGCCTTGTGCAGCTCACCCTGGAAGAGGGTGACGGCACGCTGGAAATGATGGATATGCTGTTGGCCAAAAAGCGTGCCAGCGATCGCAAAAAGTGGCTGGAAGATTACGGCAACTTGGCAGATGTGGACGTGTAATTTGAAAGCAGGCAAACGTTAATGGTGCGTTGTTTGAGTTAACTGCTAATTGGTCGATAGTTGAATAACAGGCAAACATTCTAAAATGCGCTTAAGGCGCTCAAGCTAGGGGAAAGCCTTTGTTTAACTCAATTTCTCGGCAGTTGACGATGTCGGCAGTGATACTCACGCTGCTAATGGGCGCGGGCATCTACGGTGTGATGGCATGGCGGGGGCAGCCGCTGGTTATTGAAGCCAGCCAGTCGCTGATTGAGCGAACAGGGGGCTCCATTGTTAATGCCCTCAATGGCCAGCTAGCACGTGTGGAGGGAAATACCTCAAGCCTTGCGGCGTTGGCGGAGTCGCTACCGCGGGATGAAGCGCTCTACCGGCAAGCGCTACCCAAGGTGGTGGACGACAACGCCAACAGCACCATCGCCGGTGGCGGTATTTGGCCAGAGCCAGGAGCGTTTGAGCCCGGTGTCGATAAATTTAGTTTTTTCTGGGCACGTAACGGCCAGAGCGGGCTCGATTTTTTAGATGATTATAACGCCGCTAGCGCAGCCCCTTATCACGATGAAGCATGGTACAGCAGTGCCCGTGATGCCACGCCAGGGCAGTGTGTTTGGTCGGCGGCTTACCGTGACCCAGCGACTGGGGTCGCTATGGTGACCTGCAGCGTGCCGTACTACAGCGATAACGCCTTTGCCGGTGTGGCTACCATCGATATGCAGCTAGGCGGCGTGGCAGCATTTTTGGCAGAAAATGGTGGTGGCACGGGTGGCTATGCGTTCGTGCTGGATAGCGAGCGTAATATTATCGACTTGCCCGGTGTGGAACAGTCAACGGATGAGATGCAAAGCCTAGCAGGCGTTGCTAATGCTCAGCCTTGGCTAACGCCGGTGGTGGAAGCGCTGGAGTCAGGGCAAGCACAGACCAGTGTCGAGAGTGCGGGTGTTCTGGCAAGCCCTGCTGAAGTCCGCTTGTTCGATATGCCCACTACGGGCTGGACACTAGGGCTAGTAACCCCCAGCGACCAAGTGACGGCGCTGGCGCAAACGCTGACCCGTGACCTGCTGCTGTTTATTTTGCCGCTGCTGGCGCTGTTACTAGGGCTTGGCTGGTGGGGCGGCCGCATACTGCTGTCGCAAATTCGCAGTACTACGCATCAGATTGACCAGCTTGGCCAGGGCGATGGCGGGCGAGAGCTCACCATTTATCGCGATGATGAGATTGGCGAGCTGCGCCGCGCCGTGAACCGCTACTCCGAAAAGCTCCAGCGTCTATTCGGTGACGTGCGCGGCGTGGCGGATGCCATTGCCAGCGAATCGTCTGAGATCGCTGCTGGCAATAACGAGCTTTCCAGCAGAACAGAGCAGCAGGCCGCTTCGCTGCAAGAGACCTCCTCTACCATGGAGCAGATGGCCGCGACGGTGAAGCGGAATGCGGATAACGCCCAAGAGGCGGACCAGCGCGTGAAGGAGTCCGCTGTGAAAGTGAAGCGTGGCGGTGAGCAGGTTTCGCGCTTGGCCCAATCGATGGAAAGCATCAACGAAAGCTCGGTTGAAGTGGCTTCTATCGTTCAAGTGATTGAGAACATTGCTTTCCAGACCAATATTTTGGCGCTTAACGCCTCGGTAGAGGCGGCTCGCGCTGGAGAGCATGGGCGCGGCTTTGCCGTGGTTGCCAGCGAAGTACGCGAGCTGGCATCCCGCAGTGCAGCTTCTGCGCGTAATATTAATGGCCTGATTAAGACGACTTCCGAGCAAATCGCCACGGGCAGCGGCTACGCCGAAGAAGCCGAAGCGGCGATGAGAGAGATCGTTATGGCCATTGAGGAAGTGTCCGCTCGGATCAGTGAGATCAGCCAAGCCTCCAGCGAACAAACTAACGGAATCGATGAGATCAACCGGGCCGTGACGCAGATGGATACTGTGACCCAGCAAAATGCTGGGCTGGTCAGCCAAGCAGCGGAGGCGGCCAATGAGCTCTCGTTGCAAGCGCAGCGTTTAAAAGGGCTGTTAGATGAGTTTCATGGCAGTGCCCAGGGCGAAAATCGCTCGCGTGCATTGCCGAATAGTGAGCAGGAAATCAGGCATCTTACTTAGCGTGCCATGTTAAGTGGCCGCGAGTCCGCTTATTTAGCCGCCCCGCCAGGGGCGGTTTTGTTGTCAAGGTAGAGTATGATCGACATGGATATTCAGGTAGCGGAGGGCGACGTCGAGCGTCTGTCCCTGCGCGACTACACCGAAAAAGCGTACCTCGACTACTCGATGTACGTCATTTTAGACCGCGCGCTGCCCAACATTGGCGATGGCATGAAGCCCGTGCAGCGGCGGATCATCTACGCCATGCGCGAGCTGGCGCTGCATGCCAATGCCAAGTACAAGAAGTCGGCGCGTACTGTCGGTGACGTACTGGGTAAGTTCCACCCCCATGGGGATAGCGCCTGCTATGAAGCCATGGTGCTGATGGCACAGTCGTTCAGCTACCGCTACCCGCTGGTGGATGGCCAGGGTAACTGGGGTAGCCCGGACGACCCGAAATCTTTCGCCGCCATGCGCTATACCGAGGCCAAACTCTCCAAGTTTGCTGACGTACTGCTGAGTGAGTTGGGCCAGGGTACCGTGGAGTGGGCACCTAACTTCGATGGCACCATGCAAGAGCCGGTGGTGCTTCCCGCGCGCTTACCCCATGTGCTGCTCAACGGCGGCACGGGCATTGCCGTGGGCATGGCCACCGATATTCCACCGCATAACGTCTCGGAAGTGGTGGAGGCCACCTGCCACCTGTTGCGTCACCCTGAGGCCACCACGGCGGATCTAATGGCGTTTGTGCCTGCCCCGGATTTCCCGACGGATGCAGAGATCATCACCCCGAAAGCAGATCTGCGTAAGCTCTATGAGACCGGCCGTGGCTCGGTCAAGCTGCGCGCCCGCTATGTGCGTGAAGAGGCCAATATCGTCATTACTGCGGTGCCTTATCAGGTCAGCGGTGCCAAAGTATTGGAGCAAATCGCCGCGCAAATGCAGGCGAAAAAGCTGCCTATGGTGGCCGACCTGCGCGATGAATCGACCCATGAAGAGCCGACTCGACTGGTCATTGAGCCGCGTTCAAACCGTATTGATGTTGAATCGCTGATGGCGCATCTGTTTGCTACCACGGATCTGGAAAAGAACGTGCGGGTGAACATGAACGTGATTGGCCTAGATGGCCGACCCCGGGTGATGCCGCTGACGGATATGCTAGGCGAATGGCTGCGTTTTCGGCGTTCGACCGTGCGTCGGCGTTTAGAGCATCGGCTGGGTAAGGTCGAAGACCGCCTGCATATTCTAGAAGGCCTGCTCACGGCGTATCTGGATCTTGACGAAGTGATCCGCATTATTCGTGAAGAGGATGAGCCAAAACCTGCCTTGATGGCGGCGTTTGGCCTCACCGAACGACAGGCGGAAGCGATTCTTGAGCTGCGTCTGCGTCATCTTGCCAAGCTGGAAGAGATGAAGATTCGTGGCGAGCAGGATGAGTTAGAGAAAGAGCGCAAAACCTTGCAAGGTCTGCTGGGAAGCGAAGCTAAACTCACCACGCTGATTGAAAAAGAGATCCGCGCGGCGGGCAAGGAGCACGGTGATGAACGCCGCTCTCCGTTGGTTGAGCGTGCAGAGTCTAAAGCGCTGTCGGACGTTGAGCTACTAGGTGCAGACCCGATTACCGTGGTGCTGTCGGATAAAGGCTGGATTCGTGCTGCCAAAGGCCACGATATCGACCCCGAAGGGCTCTCCTACAAAGCGGGGGATAGTTTTCATCTCGCCGCCCGCGGAAAAACTAACCAGCCGCTGGTGCTGTTAGACGATACTGGCCGCGCCTATACTCTGGCGGCGCATAATTTGCCCAGCGCACGAGGGCAGGGCGAGCCGGTGACTGGCCGGGTTAACGTGGCGGCTGGCGCGCAAATGGCGGGGCTTATGCTGGCACCGCCCACCAAGCGCTTCCTGCTGGCCAGCGACGGGGGCTACGGGTTTGTGGCTCAGCTCGAAGCGCTCACCGGCAAAAACAAAGCCGGTAAAGCCGTACTCAGCGTACCCAAAGGCTGCAGCGTTATGCCACCCATTGAGGTGCCGGAGGGCGAAGGGCTGTGGGTGGCTTCGGTGTCGAATGAAGGTCGCTTGCTGCTGTTCCCTCTTGATCAATTGCCCGAAATGGCCAAAGGGAAGGGCAATAAGATGCTCGATATCCCCGGCCCGAGGGCCGCACGGCGGGAAGAGTTTGTGCGTGACATTACCGTGGTCGCTGAAGGCAGTGAGCTGATGATTCATGCGGGCAAGCGCAAACTGACCCTCAAAGCGGATGATCTCGCGTATTATCGCGGGGAGCGCGGCAGGCGAGGCAGTAAGCTACCGCGTGGTTTCCAAAAAGTTGATCGTTTAGAAGCAGGGGAGTAACGGATGGCACGCGGAAATATTCTGGTCACTCTGTTAGCGCCGCGCTTGACCGCCACAATAGAGTCAGCGATAGAGGCGTTAATGGTGCAGTTTGGCCTGCAGGAAGAGCGTCGCCAGACGTTGGCAGACACGGCACAAGGCGGCACCATGGATTGCTTGGAGCTTCACTTGAGCGGCGCGCCCGACGCAATAACCGCACTGCGCCAGGCAGCGTTGGAACTGGGCGAAACCCACGGTGTGGATCTTGTGGTGCAGCCAGCCAGGCCCGAGGCCACGCCGCGCTTGGTCTGCTTCGATATGGACTCCACGCTGATTAAAGCGGAAGTCATCGATGAGCTGGCGCGGCGCCATGGAGTGGGTCACGAGGTCTCGGAAGTGACCGAACGCGCCATGCGCGGTGAGCTGGATTTTAAAGCCAGCTTTCGTGAGCGTATGAGCAAGCTGGAAGGCTTAGAAGAGACGGTATTGGCCAGTATCGCCGCAGAGCTGCCGCTGATGGATGGCGTTGAGCGTCTGATGGTGAATTTGAAGCGCTTGGGCTACCGCACGGTGATCCTGTCCGGCGGCTTCACCTACTTCGCTCGCTACCTTCAGGAGCGGCTTGGCTTTGATGAAATTCATGCCAATGAGCTGGTCATCGAGCAGGGCAAAGTGACCGGAACGGTGCAGGAGCCCATCGTCGATGCCGAGCGTAAAGCGGCTCTGCTTGAGCAAATCGCTGAGCGAGAAGGGGTGCCGTTGGTGCAAACCGTTGCCGTGGGCGATGGCGCGAACGACCTGAAAATGCTGGCGACGGCGGGGTTGGGCGTGGCGTTTCGTGCTAAACCGTTGGTACGTGCCGAAGCGCGCCAAGCGATCTCTGTCGCGGGGTTGGATGGCGTGCTTTACCTGCTTGGCTATAGCGACGCAGAGCTAACCTAAGCTAAGGCAGACGACGCAGGTCAACGTAAAACGGCGGTGCTTGTTAGCACCGCCGTTTTTGTTGATCAACTGTTCGTCGTTTAGCTGTCTGCCGCTGGGCTATCCGTGGCTTGTGGGCGTATGCCGCCGTACTCGGTGCGCAGCGACTCTAGCCGGGCTGTCTCGCTTTCGGTCAGCGGAGGCGCGTTCCATAGCGGCTCGCCTTCGGCGTTATTGACGCCCTGCAGCGTGAGCGATAGTTCGGCATTGCGGGGGATTTGGTCATTGCCCCAGGGGCCAAAGCGGTTGGGTGCTAAGCTCCATGTGGCGCTTTCGCCGGGGGCTAAACCGCCTGCAATCACGTAGTAAAAGGTTTCATCTACCCAGGCGATTTCCCGCTCTGGGCTTTCCAGTAGTCCACGCAGCATGAGCTCTGAAACGGCTTGGTCAGCACCGTTCGTCACCGTTAGCTCAATCACTGGTTCCAGTGCGCCGTAGGGGCTGGTGCTGAGGTAGTAACGAGCGCTATCAATACTGATTTGCGTTAGATGCTCCTGCGCTTGCTGGGCGCTGGCCTGTTTAGCTTCCAGCCGGTTCAGCGTGCGCAGCGCCTGTTCACGTTCTCTAGCACGCCGCTGGCGTAGCATCTCATCAGCGCGCTCAATTATTTCGTCACCCGTTAGCCCATGCATATAGGCATTAGCCGATTCGGCAATTTCAGCAGCATTCATGCGTTGGGGGTTAAATAGATCAATGCCGTTAAACGATGACATGGCAATGATCTTCAGTGCGGTATCAAACTCGTCGCGCTTATAGGTGGGCAACGAATCACGAACTTTCTCAATCGAGACCACGGCGGCAGGCATAGAGCTGGTATCGACTTTTGGGTCTGAGCAGCCTGCCAGTACTAGGGCAGATAATGAAAGTGCAGATAGCCTGAGTAGGCTCCACATAGAGGTACCTCACCACAAAAAATCAATCGGCAAGAGCTTACCGGAAAGTGGCATCCGCCACTACTTTCTCTTGAGCGCTGCTCATCCGCGCGACTGAGTACTTTTGATGCCGGGTCAGCGGTTTAGCGCAGCGGCCAAAAAAAGCGCTGGCGATTGCCAGCGCTTGTGAAGCCAATAGCAGCGGAGCTTACAACAGCAGCACAGCTTAACCGTGCCCTTTGTCCGGGTGAGGCACGGGCTTTTCACCTACTTCCTCAGATCGCAGCTCGACAGGCTTGCCCTGAGTTTTTTCCGCGTGTTTTAGCCGCATATGCAGGCCAGTTTTCGCCAGCAGGTGGGCGCTTACTGGGGCGGTAATAAACAGGAACAGCGTAATCAGCAGCTCTTGGATATCCGGCTTGCCATCGACGCTCCAAA
The DNA here is from genome assembly GCF_046536035.1 of Halomonas sp. SIMBA_159. Taxonomy (NCBI): domain Bacteria; kingdom Pseudomonadati; phylum Pseudomonadota; class Gammaproteobacteria; order Oceanospirillales; family Halomonadaceae; genus Halomonas; species Halomonas sp. SIMBA_159. The sequence goes on along the minus strand of NZ_JAWJBT010000015.1, from coordinate 46,602 downwards.
AATACCCCATAGAGGCAATCAACATACAGCCGATGCCTAGCGTGGTGGCTTTGGTAGGGCCATGTAGGCGCATGTAGAAATCGCGCAGGTGTGCCATGCCTAGCGAGCCGATGAACACAAAAACGCCACCCGCGATTAACAGTAGGGAAATCAGCGCTTCAACTAAGAATGGCATAAACGCACCTCTTTAATCGGGCTCATTCAATAATATCCCCGCGTAGAATGTACTTGCACACGGCTACCGTACTGATAAAGCCAAGCATGGCGATCAACAGTGCAGACTCAAAGTAGGTCTTGCTGTTGAGCCATAAGCCGAGCAACACAATCAGTGCGATGGAGTTGACGTACATGGTGTCCAGCGCCAGCACGCGATCAGGAAGATCGGGGCCTACGGTAAGACGATAAAGGTTCATCAGCAGGGCCATCACCACCAGCGCTAAGGTGATGTAGAGCGCAATACTCAGCATTCGTAAATCTCCTTGAGCGGCCGTTCGTAGCGTTCGCGTATTTGCTCAATGAGCGCTTCTTCATCATCCACGTTCAACGCATGAATCAGCAGGGATTTGCCGTCCATCCGAAGGTTTGCCGATACTGTGCCTGGCGTTAGGCTGATCGTGCTGGCCAGCAGCGTGATGGTGAAGCGCTCCTCCAGCATCAGCGGATACTCAATGAAGTGAGGCTTTAGCTTGCGCCACGGGTTGGCGATCAGGTACGCCACCTCGAAGTTGGCAGTCACGATATCGCCCAGCACCCGCAGGCCAAAGCGCAGCAGCATCATGGGCTTACTGATACGTGGCCGAGCATCCCAAAAGCGGTGGGTCAGCAAAGGAATTAAAATTGCCAGCGCTCCCCCCAGCACGAACTGACCAAAGGCGTAGCTGCGTACCAGCAGTAGCCACACCAACAGCAGCAGTATCGAAAGAACCGGGGTGGGCAGCCATTTGCGAGGGGTCATCATGGTGTCTCTCCTGCATTGGGCAGCAGTGTTTCAATGAGCAGCTGTGGGTTAGCGAGCTGCTCCCCGGTGGCTTGGGTATAGCTGCTCACCGGCCCGGCAAACGCCACCAGTAAAGGCGCGGCGCTGAGTAGCCAGAGCATACCGAACCACTGATAGCGCGACAGGGTGCTACCGCTGGGGCTGCCCCGGTGGCTGCGCCAAAACAGCGTAGAGCCCGCACGCGAGAGCGCGATCAGTGACGCTAGGCTGGCGAGCAGCAGCAGTGGCCATAACCACACGCGCTGAGTGCCTTCTGCCGCCACCAATACCATCGCTTTACCCAGCGCACCTGAAAGCGGTGGCATTCCCACCACAGCAATCGCACCGATGAAAAAGGTAATCGCCAGGGCGTTACCCTGTACCAGCGGGCGCCCTTTGACGATGCGCGTACCCGGCTTGCCGCGCTGCAGGCCAATCATCTCAGCCAGCAGGAACAGGCCACCGGTGACTAGCGTGGTATGGATGAGGTAGTAGAGCAGGGCGGAGGTGGCCTCTGCCGAGCGCATGCCAACGCCCGCCAGCAGTGTACCGACCGAAATCAGCACCAAGTAGGCCACCAGCAGGCGAAGGTCGCGAGCGGCCATTACGCCAACGCCAGCGGCTGCCAAGGTGGCTAGCGCTAGCCACCACACCCAAGGCTGCTCCAGCGCCACAAGGCCCCCTGCCTGTTCGCCAAAAATCAGCGAATAGACCCGCAAAATGGCGTAGATACCCACCTTGGTCATGATCGCAAACAGCGCCGCCACCGGGGCGGGTGCCGCCGCATAGGCGCGGGGTAGCCAGAAATAGAGCGGCAAAATAGCGGCTTTGAGGCCAAATACGACCAGAAGCATCAGCGCACCTGCGGTGACTAAACCCTCACGCTCAGCGGGCAGGCTAGCAAGCTTATAGCCCATATCCGCCATATTGAGCGTGCCGGTGGCCCCATACAGAATGCCCACGGCAATCAAAAACAGCGACGAGCCCGCTAGGTTAAGCACCACATAGTGAACGCTGGCCTGAATACGTGCTTTGCCGCCACCGTGCAGCAGCAGCGCATAGGAGGCCAGCAGCAGCACTTCAAAGAAGACGAACAGGTTGAACAAATCGCCGGTCAAAAACGCGCCGTTGATGCCCAGCAACTGCCACTGAAACAAACCGTGGAAGTTGCTGCCTTTCTCGTCGTCACCGCCGCAGGCAAACACGACGGCACCAATGGCGAGCACGGAGGTGAGCAGCACCATCAAGGCCGAGAGGCGGTCAAGCACCAGCACCACGCCAAACGGCGGCTGCCAATCGCCCAGCGCGTAATAGGTGATCTCACCGCTGGCGGCTTGGCGCACCAAGGCAATCGACACCAGCAGCAGAAGCAGCGTAGCAATAACGCTCACAGCGCGCTTGTAGTGCACCAGCCCCTGGCGTTGGTAGAGTAATAAAATACCCGCGACCAGCGGTAGTACCACGGGTAATACAATCAGATGCTGAATCATTCGCGGTCTTCCTTTTTACCATCCACGTGGTCGTTACCCACTTCGCTGCGCGCCCGCATGGCAAGAATGACCACGAACGCCGTCATGGCAAAGCCGATAACGATGGCGGTGAGGACCAGCGCCTGGGGCAGCGGGTCGGCGAACTGAGTACCCTCATTCACCAGTGCAGCACCGTCCGTTGTCAGCCCACCCATGGAGAACAGGAACAAGTTGACCGCATAGGAGAGCAGCGTCAGGCCGACAACGACCGGGAACGTTCTTCCGCGCAGCGTCAGGTAAAGCCCGCAGGAGGTTAAGATACCCGTGGTAATGGCGTAGAGCAGTTCCATTAGAGGGATTCCTTTTCATTCGGCGTGTCGTTGGTGTCCGGCGTTTTAGGGTCGGTCACCGGGCGGTGCGGTGTAGTGACCTTGCCCAGGTTGGCCAGAATCATCAGCGTGGCACCTACCACGGCAAGGTAGACACCCAGGTCAAACAGCAGGGCCGTGGCAAGCTCGAACGTGCCAATCAGCGGTAGGCTGAAATACCCAAACGACGACGTTAGGAAGGGGTAGCCCAATAGCCAACTGCCAAGCCCGGTGAGCGTTGCAATCGCTACACCCACCACGGCCACTGGCTGGAAGGGGAAGTTCAGGCGAGCCAGTGCCCACTCAACGCCCCGCGCCATGTACAGCAAAATCAGCGCAACGGCGGTAATCAAACCGGCAATAAAGCCGCCGCCGGGCTGGTTATGACCACGCAGGAAGATAAACGCCGAAACCAGCAGTGCCAATGGCAGCAGCGTCATCGAGATAGAGGTCAGGATGGCCGGGTAGCGGTCCGGCGACCAAACACGGCCTTCACCGTCGCTGTGTGGCATAAACAGACGCAAGCGGTTAAGCAGCTTGAAGATAGCGAGGCCCGCAATGGCCAGCACGGTAATTTCGCCCAGGGTATCGAAGCCACGGAAGTCGACCAGAATCACGTTGACCACGTTATAACCGCCACCGCCGGGCTTGCTGTTCTCCACAAAGAAGTTAGAGATGGAGAGCGTCTCACGGGTCATCACTGCGTAGTTCAAGCTAGCGACCACCAACCCCAATGCCCCCGCCAGTAGGATATCGCGCACGTTACGCATCGGGCTCGATTCGGTAGGGGTTTTTTGAGGCAAGAAGAACAGCGCCAGCATCAGCAGAATCATCGTGACGACTTCTACCGACAGCTGAGTGAGCGCGAGATCAGGTGCCGAGAAGCGTGCGAAGGTGAGGGCGACAAAGAGCCCTACTACTGACAGCATCAGCAGCGAAATTAAGCGGTAGCGATGAGTCGCGGCGGTGGCAATACCACCAAAAATGAGCATGCCCGCGCCTAGCAGCACCACGCCATCTATCGACTGGTTACCTTTGGTGCCGGTCAATTCTTGGATACTGGAAAGGCCGATCAGCCCCATCAGTAGAGCAGCGCCCAGCAACCACCCCATATAGCGCTGTAGTGAGTTGCCTTCCAGCTTGGTGATGATCTGCTCAGCGCGGTAGCCCACGGTGATGATCAGCCGTTCGAACACGCGGCGCGCATCCACACTGGCGAAGGGCTGCACAAAACGGCGCAGATCGGCATGACGCCAGTACATGGCAATGCCCGCTGCAAAGGCCAGCAAGCTCATCATCAGCGGCAAATTCACGCCGTGCCAGATGGCGAGATGGAACGACAAGGGTTCGCCCAGAACGGCCTGGGTGGCTAGCTCTAGAATGCCTGTCGCGAAAAAGGCAGGGAATAGCCCAACCAGCACACATAGCGCCACCAGCAGCTCCACGGGCAAGCGCATCAGGTGGGGCGGCTCGTGGGGGGATTTCGGCGTTTGCTCACGTGCGGGTTTGTAGAACACCGCATGAACTAGCCGCAGTGAGTATGCTACGGAGAGAATCCCGCCCAGCGTCGCCAGGGCAGGCAACACCCAGCTTAAACCGCCGAGTACCGGGGTGGCGAGCGTTTCGGTGAAGAACATCTCTTTCGAGAGGAAACCGTTAAACAGCGGCACCCCCGCCATGGCAGCGGCCGCCAAAGTGGTCAGCAGCGCGGTGACGGGCATCGCCTTTCTGAGCCCGCCAAGTTGCCTAAGCTCCCGGGTGCCGGTTTCGTGGTCGATGATGCCCGCACTCATGAACAGTGCCGCTTTAAAGGTAGCGTGGTTCAGAATGTGAAACAGCGCCGCCAACACGGCCATGGGGCTGCCAATGCCCAGCAGTACGGTGATCAACCCCAAATGGCTGACGGTCGAAAACGCCAGAATGCCTTTCAAGTCGGTTTTGAACAGCGCAAACCACGCGCCATACAGCAGCGTAATGGTACCCACCAGCGGCACGACCACGCTCCACAGCGCGCTATCCGCAATGGCAGGGTGCAACCGGGCCATTAGGAAAATACCCGCTTTTACCATCGTGGCTGAGTGCAGGTAGGCAGAAACGGGCGTGGGAGCCGCCATGGCATGGGGAAGCCAGAACTGGAACGGAAATTGAGCAGATTTGGTGAACGCACCCAGTAGCACTAGCCCTAGCATCAGGGGATAGAGCGGGTCGGCAACAATGGTGGCACCGCTGGACAGCACGTCATCCATGCGATAGCTACCGGCCATATCGCCCAGCAGCAGTAAGCCCGCCAGCAGTGCCAGGCCGCCTGCGCCGGTGACCGTCAGCGCCATGCGTGCTCCTTTACGGGCATCGCTACGATAGGACCAAAAGCCAATCAGCAGGAAGGAGGAGAGACTGGTCAACTCCCAAAACAGCCAGAGCAGGATAAGGTTGTCAGACATCGAGATGCCGACCATTGAAGCCATAAACAGCATCAAGAAGGCGTAAAAACGTCCGAAAGGCTCATCGCTTGCCAAGTAAAAATGGGCATACAATAGAATCAACAGCCCGATGCCGAGAATCAGCAGATTGAAAAGCAGCGAGAGGCCATCGAGGCGAAACGCTAACTCCAAGCCGAGTGCTGGCATCCAGGCAGCGGAAAACCGCAGCGCCTCTCCTTCCAGCAACGCGGGAATTTGCAGCAGCGTGAGTAATAGTGCCGTTGCTGGCAATATGCCCGTTGCAAGCGAGCACCAAGTGCGGCCGCGTTGGGCAGTCAGTGCCGGCACCAGTACGCCCAGTAAAGGCAGTAAGGCTATCCACAGCAGTGTCATGGGGTCATCCAGCGCAAAAAATCAATAAAATCGCCAGAGCAACCGGGGTTGCCCTGGAGGCGAAGATACATCAAGTGAAACAACAGGATATCACTTGTATGGAAGGTGTGTGATTTTAGTATAAAGTGTCGTCGTTAACCGCTTAGAGACTCCTTGTTCCATGAGTGAACCCTTCAATACCTGGCAGGCCCGTTTTGAAAAGCTGCGTAGTAACAAGCTTTTTGAGGGGCTGGTCATCTCCATTATCGTGATTTCTGCGCTGGTGATCGGCGCGAAAACCTATGAAGAAACTTCCCGTTTAGAGCAGTGGCTGATCTATCTAGATGTGGCGGTCACGGTATTCTTTCTGGTGGAGATCTTGATCAGAATGGCAGCCGAGCGCAACTTAGTCAGCTTTTTTAAGAAAGGTTGGAACGTTTTCGACTTCTTAATCGTGACTGCCAGCCTGATTCCTATGGATGATTCAGAGATGGTGCTGCTGGCGCGGCTGCTGAGAATTTTCCGTGTATTGCGGCTAGTGTCGATGATTCCTGAGCTGCAGATGCTGCTTAGCGCGCTGGTGAAATCGGTGCCGCGTATGGGTTACGTGGTTCTGTTGATGTTTATTATCTTCTATATCTATGCGGCCATTGGCAGTTTTCTATTTCACGATGTAGACGAAGGCCTGTGGGGCAATATTTCCCTCGCCATGCTCACGCTCTTTCAGGTGGCGACGTTTGAGAGTTGGGCTACTGCCGTGCTGTACCCGGCGATGGATGTTTATCCCTACGCCTGGATCTACTTTTTAACGTTCATCTTTTTGAACGCCTTTATCTTTCTCAATATGATGATTGGTATCGTGCTGGACGTGATGCAGAAAGAGAGTGCCATCCTCGATTTAGATAACGAAGACGGCGATGTGGCCCAGATGCAGGGGCTGCGCAATGATGTTCGCGATTTGCGCGCTCAGCTTGACCGTATGGAAGCTGCACTTGCGCAGACCCACTCTGCACACGGCACAGCGCAAACTAGCGCACCCCAAGACGCGGGCGGTAAACACATCGACAAGCCCACAACCGACTGACTTTAGGAGAGCCGCCATGATGTTGACTGATCCTGCCAAAAAGTATCGCCCCTTCGTGGCCGTTGATCTGCCTGACCGCCAGTGGCCGAGTCAACGTATCGAAACACCGCCTATCTGGTGCAGCGTAGATTTGCGGGACGGCAATCAGTCGCTGATTGACCCCATGGATCAAGAGCGAAAGCAGCGCCTGTTCGACATGCTGTTAAAGATTGGCTTTAAAGAGATTGAGGTGGGCTTCCCTTCCGCGTCGCAGACTGATTTTGATTTTGTTCGCGCGCTGATTGAACAAGATAAGATCCCAGAGGACGTGACCATTCAAGTGCTGACCCAAGCGCGTCCGCACTTGATTGAGCGCACCTTTGAAGCATTGAAGGGCGTCAAAAACGCCATCGTGCATGTCTATAACGCCACCGACCCGATGTTTCGTCGGGTGGTGTTTAGCGTCGACAAAACCGAGTGCATCCAAATTGCCGTGGATGCCACTGCGCAGATTCGCGATTTGATGGCGGCCAACCCGGAAACGAACTGGACCTTCCAGTACTCACCCGAGCTATTCACCACCACCGAGATGGATTTTGCGGTGGAGATTGTCGAAGCGGTGATGGATACCTTTGGCCCCAGCGTTGACAACAAAATGATCGTCAACCTGCCGGCAACGGTCGAAGTAGCCACGCCTAACAACTACGCTGATCAGATCGAGTGGTTCTGCCGCCATGTGAAAAAGCGCGATACCCTGATTGTGAGCGTTCATCCTCATAATGACCGCGGCACCGGCGTGGCAGCGGCTGAACTGACGCTAATGGCAGGCGCGGATCGTGTGGAAGGTACGCTATTTGGTAACGGCGAGCGTACTGGCAACGTGGATATCGTCACGCTGGCGATGAACATGTATACCCAAGGGGTGAATCCTCAGCTCGATTTTTCCAATATCACACCGATTATGCGTGAGGCCGAGTACTGCAATCAGTTGCCCGTTCACCCGCGCCACCCGTATGTGGGCGATTTGGTCTTTACCGCGTTCTCAGGCTCTCATCAGGATGCCATCAAAAAAGGCATGGCGGATCGCCGCGCTAATCCGGATGCCGTTTGGGATGTGCCTTACCTACCTATCGACCCTTTGGACGTAGGCCGCAGCTACGAAGCGGTTATCCGCGTGAACAGCCAGTCCGGTAAAGGTGGAATCTCTTACCTGTTAGAGCAGGAGCACGGTATTGAGCTGCCCCGCAGGCTCTCCATCGAGTTCAGCCAAGTAGTACAAGAAGTAGCGGACCGCACGGGTAAAGAGATCACCTCGCAAATGATCTACCAAGCCTTTGCCGATGAGTATTTAGAGCAGCGCTCACCGCTGGCGCTGGTGAACCACCGGCTCTCTTCTGAACCAGATAGCCCCAAAGTAGCGCTAGAGGCCATTGTCGAAAACAGCGGCCAGCGGCAAACCCTCACTGGTGAAGGCAACGGGCCGCTTGCCGCTTTCATCAAAGCGCTGGTGGCGAGTGGCCAAGAAGTTGAGATTATCGACTATCACGAGCACTCTCGCGGCCAAGGGGCGGATGCCGAAGCGATCGCGTACGTGGAAGTACGCATTGATGGCAAAGCCGTGTTTGGCGTAGGCACCGATGAAAGCATCACCAGCGCCTCCATGAAAGGTGTGCTGAGCGCGATCAACCGCCACCATTCTACCCAGCCTGCGGCGGCCAATGTGACGGCGGAGTCCTTAGGGTAAATGCTCAAACGGCCTTGGCTACTCATCGTATTAGCCGTCATGGCCCTGGCTGGGCTGTTCTCGGTGACGGCATCCCACGAGCCGTTTGAAGAAACGTTGGTACGCTTGGAAGTAGAGCGGGCACTGCCCGCTCTTGAGCCCACGCTTCAAGAAGAGTCTGCTGAGATCAACGCACTGTTTCTTCACTATGCGTCTGATCAAGCGCTATGGATGAGCGCCTCGCTGGCGATATTACGCCACGGTGATATCGCTCGAAGTGTGCTTCTCGACTATGGGTTATCGCCCCAATTCCAGCAGGTGTTGATGCGCTTTAGCGCAGATGCGGTTCTGCCTATCAGCTACTTTCGCGATCACGACGTAACGACGCTGCGTGCTCAGCACTGGATAGGTGAGCGCTATCAGCAAGTCAGCCGCTGGTGGGGCGATGAGCTATCGGATACCGATGAGCTGGGGGATGCAGACGTAGAGGCGGCCATGGCTGAGCTAACCCCTTTGCGGCGTGGTCAGATGGGAATTGCGTTACTCGACAGCAACGGCCATGGGCTGCTCAACCAGTTTGTCGTGGATGACGAAGGCAACGTGGCGTGGCTGCAAGGGGAGCGTCTGGTTTCCGGCGTAGGCGACTTTTTCACCAGCGGCCTACGTGACCTAGAAAGCCAGTGGCGGCGTGGCGAGGCAATAGGCGCAAGCGATCTGGGCTGGGCGGGTGTTGATCTGCTGGTAATGGCCAGTACTGTGAAGGTGCTCCGCGCTGGAAGAGCCGCTCGTACGGCTCGTGTGGGTGGTGTCGAGGCGCAGGCCGCTCGCACGGGGGGGCGTCAAGGGATCGTTGCCACAAGCGGGCGCTTCGCAACGCTGCCGCGCATGGCCAAAGTTGCAGCGGTCGCCGGCACGGCTTATGTGGTCATTCGCCACCCCAGCCTAGTCAGTGCATTGGGTGCCAATCTATCTCAGTGGTTAGGCTGGCCAACGTGGCTCGGGCAGTTTATTGTCTGGTTAATGGTGCTATTACCGGTAATGTTCATTGCGCGCTTTATTTATCGCTGGCTACTTACACCACTTTTGTGGCTGTTGATGCCACTGATGCGGGTATGTTTTAAAGCCGCTAATCGTTCGCTTGGCAAGCGAACTCAAGAGCAAGCGAAGGAGCTTGTGTAAAGAAGCCCATACGCAATGTTTTACATGTGCATGGGCCTTGTATATCAGCGTTAAGATTGACTTGCCAACCACCCCCGCCAGCCGCCCAATTCGGTGATGTCTTCAGCTTCACCGCCTTCATTTAGCGCCCCCGCGGTGCAGGTAAAGCCACACTTCCAACTGCCGTCTGCAAGCTCCACTTGGCCTAAGCCGAGCGGGGCAGGAATGCCTGCTAAAAAGCTGCCCAGGGTTTCGATAGGCAAACGCCAAACTTCTACTTCAATGGCTTGGCCGTTGTCGTCGCGAAGCATCGCCGGGCGCTTTGGAGGCCCACCTGCCAGAGCAAAGAGCTTATAGCGCGGGGCGCTGTGGGTGGTGCTCACCAATACGCCACCCCGCTGTGTGAGCTGATGGTTAAGCGGCAGGCCTTTTAAGTGCGCACCGCACACCACCAGCTCCATGCTGCCATCCTGGGCAGGAGCGGGTAGTTCCTCTAAAGGAGGGTGTGGAATGCTGGTTGCGCCTAACGGTAGCATTAGGCGCACTTCAAGGGCGCGGGCTAGGGAGAGTAGCGTTAAGTCTGCAAATGTCGGCCCAAACAGCGTGACGCCGACTGGCAAGTCTCGCTCGCTAAAGCCCACCGGCACCGCCAGGGCACTGTAGTCGAGCAGGTTCATAAAGTTGGTCCAGGTACCCAGGCGGGAGTTAACGCCGATAGGGTCCGCTGCCACCTCGGCCTTGCTTGGGTGAGTCACCGTTGTAGGCGTGAGCATCACATCCACCTGACTAATGAGTGCGTCGGCCTGGCGCTTATACTCAGCGAGTTTATAGCGCGCATCAAAGGCGTCTACTGCCAGCGGCGTTGCCCCACCCTGGGTGATTTGGAAAGTCACCGGGTGTACCGCATCTGGGTTGCTCTTCATTAGCTCACGAATAACATGGTAGCGTTCGGCCACCCAGGGGCCTTCATAAAGTAAGCGCGCAGCAGCCAGTAACGGCGAACAGTCCAGCTCGACCTTTTCACCGCCCAGTGCTTCAAGCTCAGCAATTGCATGGTGCATGCCTTGGGTATAGGCCGCATCGGTTTGCCACTGGGATTCCAGTGGCACCCCAAAGCGAAACGTAGCGGGCGCTTTTCCGTAGCGTTTGCCGTGTACGGCAAAGTCATGCTGGCGCGACCAAGCGCACTCGGCATCATGGGCTGCGGTAATATCCAGCACCTTTGCGGCATCGTCAGCGGTCAGCGCAAACAGGCTAATGGTATCCAGTGTGGCGCAAGCGGGTACCACGCCCCGGGTGCTAAGCAGCCCCAAGCTCGGTTTAACTCCGTATAAGTTATGAAAGCATGCAGGCACGCGGCCAGAGCCTGCCGTATCGGTGCCCAGTGCAAAGCTGACCATGCCCGCGGCTGTCACCACTGCGGAGCCGCTGCTGGAGCCGCCGGGCACCAGCGTTGGGTCGAAGGCATTGGCGGGGGTGCCATAAACTTCCAGCGCCCGCTCGCCTACCAGCCCGGTGGCGAACTGATCCAGATTGGTTTTACCCATGGGAATTGCGCCCGCATCGATCAACTGCTGCACCACAAAGGCGTTTTCCGAGGGCGTGTAAGCATAGGCCGGGCTGCCCGCAGTGGTGGGTATCCCTGCGAGGTCGATGTTGTCTTTCAGCGCAAAGGGAATGCCGTAAAGCGGCAACGTTTCCGGTGACTCACCTTCTAGGTGCTGTAAATAGGGCGCCAACTGCTCGCGACTTAAGCGGGAGATCCAGGCGGGCTCTTTACCGTGGTTTTCGGCTTGTGCGAGTAGCTCGTCGATTAATGCAGCAGGGGTGAGCTCGCCCTGCTGATAGGCGGTGTGCAGGCTTGAAATATCTAAAGCGCGTTGCATCATCTTAGATTCCTTATTTATCAGCGTTTGAAGAGTGGCTAACGTCACTTCATGTTAGTTTCATTAGCGAGCACTACCACGGGCTGACCGGGAGCAATCGATGCCCCCTCTGAAAGTGGCAGGCGAACTACATGACCATCACAGTGGGCGGTAATCTCAACTTCCATTTTCATCGACTCCACCAGCGCCACTGGCTGGCCAGCCTTTACCTGATCACCCTCTTCCACCAGTAATTTCCACAGGCTACCGGTGACGGGGCTTTCGACACCTAGCTCGCCTTCATTGAGCGCTGTGACTTCGGTGGATTCCGGCGCTTGATCCTCAAAGGTGAACTGACCGTTGGCCCGCCAGGCCGCCATTTCCGCTTGGAAAGCGGCTTCGCGCTTGGTACGGAAAGCGTCAATGGCCGCGGCGTTCTTATCAATCTCGGCCTGATAGTCCGCCAAGCGAAAGCGAGTGGTTTCGATGGGTAAGTCATATCGACCGTGGGGGAAGTCGCGGCGAATTTGCTCAAGTTCTTCATGGCTGACGTTATGAAAGCGCAACTGATCAAAAAAGCGCAGCAGCCAGGGGTTCTCAAAGTGAGCCGTGGTGCGGTAGCGGTTCCACATTTGTAGGGTGCGACCGACAAACTGGTAGCCACCGGGGCCTTCCATGCCGTAAACACACAGGTAAGCACCACCAATGCCCACGGAGTTTTCCGCTGTCCAGGTGCGGGCGGGATTGTATTTGGTGGTGACCAAGCGCTGACGCGGATCTAACGGCGTAGCGACGGGAGCGCCTAGATAAACATCGCCTAGTCCCATGACCAGATAGCGAGCATTGAAAACGATCTCGCGCACTTCCTGCTCGCTTTCCAGGGCGTTGATGCGGCGAATAAAGTCGAGGTTGCTGGGGCACCAGGGTGCATCCGGGCGCACGCTGCGCTGGTATTTATCAATCGCTTCCTGGCAGGCGGGGTCGTCCCAGGAGAGTGGTAGATGTACCACCCGAGACTCGACTTCCAGTGATTCCACATCGATCAGCGCCTGCTCGGCTTTTTGCAGATGCACCAGAAGCGTATCAAGGCTCAGTTCTCGCGGCTCGTAGTGAACCTGAAGCGAGCGAATACCTGGGGTTAATTCCCGCAATCCTGGGAGCGAATGTTCGCGCAGCCAGAGCATCCAGGCATGTACCCGAAAGCGCAGCGCAATATCCAACTCCATGGTGCCAAATTCGATCAGCAGGAAATCGTCCCCGGCGCGTCGGTATACGATGCGCTCACCGGCCTGCTTAGCGGCGACCTCGCGCAGAATGGGGGTGTCACGTTCTGGCTGAATCTCTTCGCGGGGCACCGTTTTGAGCGTATCCAACTGGTCAAGTTGGCGCTCTTCAAGGGCGCGCGCGGTGGCGAGGCTGACCGGCACAAAGCGTATCTTGTCTCCCGCAGCGAGCTGCCCCAGCTTCCAGCGCTCGGCGCGTACCACGGTGGCGGGGCATACAAAGCCGCCTAATGAGGGGCCGTCGGGGCCAAGGATGACCGGCATATCGCCTGTAAAATCGATAGTGCCGAAGGCGTAGGCATTGTCGTGAATATTGGACGGATGCAGGCCCGCCTCGCCGCCGTCGGCTCGCGCCCACTCGGGTCGGGGGCCAATCAGCCGAACGCCGGTACGGCTAGAGTTGTAGTGCACTTCCCACTCGTAATCAAAAAAGCGCTCGATATCGTCATCGGTAAAAAAGTCTGGTTCGCCGTGGGGGCCGTAAAGCACTGCCACATGCCAGGTTTTACCGCTGCCAAAGGTCGGGATGAGCATCTTCTCAAGCTGAGCCGCTGGGGTAGGCGTGAGCAGAGGCAAATCGAGCATATCGCCGCTTCTAAGTGCGCGGCCTCCGTGGCCACCAAATTGGCCTAGGGTGAAGGTACTGCGCGAGCCTAAATAGCGCGGGCACTCAATACCGCCCCGCACTAATAAGTAGGCGCGAGCGCCTGCAGCAGCTTTGCCTAGCATTAGCGTGGCTCCCGCCGATATATCTAGCACCTGCCAAAAGGGCGCCGTTTCGCCATCCAGCGTGGCGGGCAGTTCGGCACCCGCCAGCACGATTTGCGTGGCGCGGTGAAAGCGTAGCGTCGGGCCTGTCAGGGTGATTTCAAGCCCGGCAGCATCGGCGGGGTTATTGAGCAAACGATTACCCAGGCGAAACGACCAGTCATCGAAAGGCCCGGAAGGCGGCACGCCCACGTCCCAGTGCCCCTGGCGGCCGGGAAAATCTTGGATCGTTGTCATCGTGCCAGGGGCGATCACCTCTATGGCAGGTGGTGTCCACGCCAATGTAGTCAGCCAGTGAGTGTCTAGGTCAGCGTCGCTAAAACGTTCCGCACGCAGCACATGGGCGAGCCAAGCGCGGTTGGTGGTAATGCCGTAAACGCTGGCGCTATCTAAGGTGTCCGCTAGTTGTTCAATCGCAGCGTTGCGGCTGTGGGCATGAACAATTACTTTCGCTAGCATGGGGTCAAATAGCGCGGAGATTTCCAGCCCGGCTTCTATGGCATGGTCGATGCGTAGGCCGTCAGCCTGTGGGAAATCGACTTCGGTGAGTAGCCCGGCGCTGGGTCGGAAGTCGTGAGCGGGGTCTTCGGCATATAAGCGCGCCTGAACCGCATGGCCGCAGGGGGCGAGATCTTTGGTAAGTGACTCAAGGCTTGGAAGTTCACCCGCACCTAGCTTGACCATCCACTCTACAATATCAACTCCATACACCATCTCAGTGACGCCGTGCTCGACCTGGAGGCGAGTGTTCACTTCGAGAAAATAGAACGCTTGACGCTCGGTATCGTAAATAAACTCGACGGTACCAGCGCTACGGTAATTAACCGCTTTACCCAGCTGAACGGCGGTTTCTTGGAGAGCCTGGCGAACGGTTTCAGGCAGGTTGGGGGCAGGGCACTCTTCGAGCACTTTTTGGTGGCGGCGTTGGGTGGAGCAGTCGCGTTCACCGAGCGCCACCACGTTGCCCTGGCCGTCGCCAAATAGCTGCACTTCCAGGTGGCGAGCACGGGCGATATAGGCTTCCAGAAACACGCCACCATCACCGAAGTTGCGCTCACCTAGGCCTTTTACCGAATCAAAGGCACGTTCAAGCTCAGCGGGTGTTTGGCATATCTGCATGCCGATACCGCCACCGCCTGCGGTGGATTTGAGCATGACCGGGTAGCCAATCTGCTCGGCGCTGGTGAGCGCTTCATCAACGCTGGCGAGTAGTTCAGAACCAGGGACTAGCGGTACGCCCGCCTGCTTTGCGAGGGTGCGGGCTTCGTGTTTCAGGCCAAACTGTTGGATCTGTTCGACGGTGGGGCCTAAAAAGGTGAGCCCCGCAGCGTCGCAGGCAGCGATAAAACGGGTATTTTCAGACAAGAAGCCGTAGCCGGGGTGGACCGCCTGGGCACCGCTTTGTTTGGCAATGGTGATGAGCTTGTCGATATTGAGATAGGTATCGCTGGCACCGCCATCACCTAGCGGATAGGCCTCATCGGCTTGGTGAACATAAGGCGCATCGCGATCTGCATCGGCGTAAACCACCACGCTACCCACGCCGAGGGCTTTAAGTGTGCGTAAGATACGTGCGGCAATGGCACCGCGATTGGCAATCAGTACTTTGCTAAACGTTTTATTAATGGACATGGCACTGCCTGCAAACTAAGGCGGGTCGTCCCGCAGGTTGCTTGGCCTTCTAGGGTCGTCCCTAGGGCGAATCGATTATTCCCAAACCAACAGCTCGATAGGCGTGGGGTTGTAGCCGTTGCAGGGGTTGTTGAGCTGAGGGCAGTTGGAAACCAGCACGATCACATCCATCTCGGCGACCATCTCCACGTACTTGCCTGGCGCTGAGATGCCGTCTTCAAAGGTCAGCCCGCCGTCGGCGGTGACCGGCACGTTCATAAAGAAGTTGATGTTGTGGGTGATGTCGCGCTTGGTAAGGCCAAACTCTGGAAAGTTGGCAATCGCCTGCATCCAGTTATCCCGGCAAGAGTGCATATGGCGCTTTTCCAGGTCGTAGCGCACGGTGTTGCTCTCGCTGGCGCAGGCGCCGCCCAAGGTGTCGTGGCGGCCACAGGTGTCGGCGGTAATGGTTAGCATGGCGCGGCCTTCGCTGGACATCAGCGTGGTGCCTGCGGTGAGATAAACCGCGCCTTGCTCGCGCACCGTGTCCGTGGCGCTGTAGCGCTCGGCGGTATCGTCGGCACTGAAGAACAGCGTATCGGCGGCTTGGTTGCCTTCTAAGTCGAGAATACGCAGGGTTTGACCGCGTTTGACGGTGCCAATGTAATGATCGCCCGCGTTGACCGTGGTGCGGCTCAAGGCGTTTTCGGGGCGTAGGCTGCTTTCAATAATCATGATGTTCGTTCCCCCTTATAGGCCGAGGTGGTAAAGGCGATTGTTGGCGAAGCCACGTGCGTTTTCTGGCCGCGAAAGGTAGCAGGGGCTGCCTTCTGTCATTGGCTCGGCGGTGCCGAGGGCAATATCGACGCCGCGACGAGGGTATTCTGCGCTGGGGTCTAGCGGGTGGGGGCAGGTGTGCAGCAGCACGAGTGTGTCCATCTCAAAGCGCAGCGTGACGCTTTGGCCAGGCTGGCAGTGGCCGCTCACATAACGCAGCTTGCCGTCGTCGTCGCTCTCTACTCGAGAGAAAAGATTCAGGTTGGCGGCCATGTCTCGGCGGCCCAGGCCGTACTTAGCAAGCTCCACTAAAAAAGCGTCGAAGCCGGTGCGGGTCCAGTCGTTGCGGGCCTGCTGATAGCTGACTGGCTGCCAGCCTTTTTTCAGCAGATGATGGGGCATAAGATTGCCACCAACGCTGTCGTGCCAGCCCAGGTCATCATGGGTAATGGAGGCAAAAATGCGCCCCATATCCGAGTAAAGACAGTGACCCTGAGTGAGCTTAAAGGTGTGCTGGCACTTTAAGGTGTCCGGCAGGTTTAAGCGCTCCAGCAGGTTTTCCGGGTTGTAGAGGAGCATCCCCACATTGCTGTCCACTTCTTTAGCGGTCAGGGTGAGCGTGGTGCCGCGGCGCAGGCGCAGTGACCAGTGATGTCCGCCGGGCAAATGAGTGGTGTAGCTTGGTTCGCTGTTCATAGCAGCGTCTCCTGAGTATGAGTTTTCATGCCGCCTTGGCTAAGCGCCTCTTTTAATTCGATAGAGGGACGGTCTCTTGATATAGGCAGGTCGTAGGTGATCGTTGCGCCATACGCTTCTGGGGCCTGTGGGTCGTGGCGGGTTTTATCGAACACCCATAGCCGTGTTCCCAGCTCAAAGGCCTCTTTTAGGTCGTGGGTGATCATAAAGATGGTCAGCTGTTGCTCTTGCCACAGGCGATTGATCAGCACGTGCATGTCCTGGCGGATGCCTGGGTCCAGGGCACCGAAAGGCTCATCGAGGAGTAAAATACGTGGCCGCATCATTAGTGCCTGGGCGATGGCTAAGCGCTGCTGCATTCCCCCGGAGAGTTCGTGGGGGTACTTATTAAGCGCATGGCTCAGGCCCACTTCGTCAATACGGGCGCGGGCTTTTTCAATCGCGAGACGCTTGGCTGCACCAAAACTTTTGCCCAGCAGTTTGGAGCTATGTAGCTCATCGGCGATCATCACGTTGCCGAGCACGGTTAGGTGGGGAAACACCGAGTACTTCTGAAATACCACACCGCGATCCGGCCCCGGTTCATTGGGAATGGGCTGATTATCCAGCGTGAGGCTGCCCCGCGAGGTGGTTTCTGTTCCCAGCAGCATTTTAAGGAAGGTGGTTTTACCGCAACCTGAGGCGCCCACTAAGGTGACGAATTCCCCGGGCTCAACGCTAAAATTAAGGTTTTCGAGCACCACATGGTTGCCGTAGTGCTTCTCTAATCGTTTGGCCGCCAGCAGGCTCATGACTTATCTCCTTCGCCTGAGTGGTACCAAGGGAATGCCAGCCGAGAAATCCAGGCCAACAGCTGGTCAAGCAGAAACGCCAGCAGAGTGATCCAAGCCACATAGGGCAGAATGACGTCCATAGATAGGTAGCGGCGTACCAGGAAAATGCGATAGCCAAGCCCTTCCTGGGCGGCAATGGCTTCGGCGGCGATTAAAAACAGCCAAGCGGTGCCCAATGCCAAGCGAGTGGCGTTGAGTAGCCGTGGAGTAAGCTGCGGTAGCAGGACTCTTAGCAGCACTTGCCAAGAGCTAGCGCCTAAGGTTTGCGCTTTAATCAACTGCTCATCAGGCAGCCGTAGGGCGTGGCCTTGCAGGTCGCGAATCAGAAAGGGCGTTACGCCAATCACAATCAACGCAATTTTGGCGGCCTCGCCGGTGCCAAAAGCAATAAACAGGATCGGCAGTATCGCCATGGGCGGAATCAGTGAAGCGACCGTCACCAGTGGCGAGAGTTTGGCACGAACGAGGGGGATACCGCCGTTGATGATGCCTACCACTAAGCCAATCAGAGCACTGATGCCCACGCCAATCACAATGCGCTCCAGGCTTGCGAAGGTGTCGGTCCACAGCACAATCTGACCGGTGCGCACGTTTTCGGCAGTGGCCAAATGATAAAAAGAGCTTGCCATGGTAGACAGGGTGGGCAGCAGGCGGTCGTTGGGATTTTCCGCCAGCCTTGCGCTGGAGAGGCTCATATAGAGCATCGCCAATAACAAGAAGGGTAGTAGTCCTAATAGCCAGCGGCCGCCCCGCGAGGGAGTGAGGTTGATTAAACGCTTCATGGCGGTGTCCACAGATAAGAGTGGGGGAGCGGCCAGCTGCCGCTCCCATTTAACGTATTACTGGGCGTCGAGGTAAGCTTGAGTAAAACTCGGGTCGAAGCGCAGCTGCACATTACTCTCATCGCCAAACACACCGCTTGGCGTATCAATACCCACAACGCCAGCGTTGGGCGCCATGTCGCCCAGCAGGCCGTGGGTAAAGCTGAACTCGGCGACCCGCTCCATGGTGGTGAGTAGGTCAGAGCTCTCCATCAACTCGATGGCTTCAGCGGGGTCGGTATAGAGATAAGTAGCCTCTAACTGTGCACGGTAGCCTTCAAGGTCAGTACCTGCAGCGTCTGCCATAATCGTCAGTGCGTTCTCGTCGTCTGCTTCGATCAGCCCCATTACTTCATACCAAGCGCCTACTAGGGCATGACCTAGGTCGGGGTTATCCGCCAGCGTTTGGGTGTTGACGACCATCATGTCGAGAATTTCGCCAGGAATTTCCGCTGAGGTGTAGACCACGTTGGCATCGGGCATGTCGGCAATCGCGCTTAGCTGTGGGTTCCAGGCAGCAACTGCCTCAGTTGTGCTGCTGGAAAACAGGCCGACAATATCGGCATCAGAAGTGTTCACCGTTTCGATGTCACGCTCAGTTAAGCCGACACTTTCAAGGGCACGAGCAAGGAAGTAGTGAGAGACGCTAAACTGGACGAGGTTGACTTGGCGGCCAGCAATATCGGCAAGATCATCGCTGCCTTTGAGCACGATGCCGTCATTGCCGTTGGAGTAGTCGTTGATGATCAGCGCGGTAGAGTCCACGCCGCTGGCGGCGGGAATGGTTAATGCGTCCATATTGGTCATGGCGCAGCCGTCAACGTTGCCTGAGGTGAACTGGTTAATCGATTCGACGTAGTCGTTAACCTGCACCACATCGATGCTAATCCCGTATTCGTCGGCCCACTTATCGACGATGCCTTCCACATCGGCGTAAGCCCAGGGCATCCAGCCAGCATAAATCGACCAGCAAACGCTGAAGGCGTCACGTTCTTGAGCTTGTGCCTGAGTGGAGGTAAGTGGACCTGCGAGCGTAGATGCCAGCAGGGCTGCAGAGAGGGGGGCGAGCAGCAGACGTTTTGAAGGAGTGCGAGTAGGGCGAGTCATGAGAGCCTCCAGCGGCTAAGAAAAAAACTCAGGGGCATCGGCGCATCACTGTGCCTTATCCTCCCGGGCTTTTGTCCCGCCGTGTAACCTTGTTACTCACAAGGTCGACCGCTCTCGGACCAGTCACACTCATCAGGGGCGTATCGTTGATGGTGTCGGAACCCTAGCGATCTATTGGAAACTCAATTGTGCGGCAGCGTTAGCGGCCAATACCCCATGTGTTGCGTTTTTATACACAGCAAGATATTGGCCGTAAGATAAAAAAACTTTAATTTTTAGTGGGTTGGGCGATATTTTGTTAGCCTGCTTTATACTAGTTAGGTATTTAATCGCTAACAGTTTGCTTTATGTTGGTGCGCTAGTTAATCCGTTGCACTGTCATGAAACATGAATGTGATCACCCCGCTTGCTGAACTCACAAAGGCGTCTTGCTTGTCTTGCCGGGTATCTCTCTGACGAGCCGGGGCATTAAGAAGCCGGGTAAGTGCTCCAGCAGCTGTGTCACGAGTGCTTTTGCCTCGGCGTCGGGAATGTCGAAATGGGCAGCCCCTTGTACGGGATCAAATACATGCAAATAGTAAGGCAGCACGCCCGCTTCAAACAGCCGTTCCGAGAGGGCTGCGAGGGTGGGTACGCTGTCGTTAATGCCCCGTAATAGAACGCTCTGGTTCAGCAGCGTGACGCCTGCCTGTTTTAAGCGCGCGCAGGCATCCACCACGGCTTGGTCGATCTCATTGGCGTGATTGATATGCAGGACGACGACTTTTTGTAAACGGGTGTCGCCCAGCCAGCCCAGCAGGCCTTCATCTACACGGTCGGGAATGACGACGGGCAAGCGGGTGTGAATACGCAGCCGTTTTAGGTGAGGAATACTCTCTAACTGTTCGACTAGCCACGCCAGCTGCCGGTCGCTGGCGGCAAGAGGGTCACCGCCAGAAAGGATCGCCTCGTGAATAGAGGTGTCGGCACGCAGGTAGTCCAGCGCTTCCTGCCACTGGGCTCGGGAAGGCGAGTTCTCGCTATAGGGAAAATGGCGGCGAAAGCAGTAGCGGCAGTTGATTGCGCAGGCTGGGCTGGCTATCAGAAGTACCCGGTTGGCATATTTGTGGATCAGCCCTTTGACGGGGCGGTGGTCGGCTTCCTCTAAAGGGTCGGTGACGTAGCCCGGTGAGGCCAGTGTTTCATCGCCTATAGGCAACACTTGACGCAACAGCGGGTCATTAGGGTCGTTGGGCTTAATGCGGGCAAGGTAAGCGTCGGGCACGCAAATATCGAACAGGCGATGTCCGGCCTGCGCGCCGGGCAGCCATTCGGCACCTAAACCAAGGCGTTGGCAGAGCGTGTCGGGATCACGAATCGCATGAGAAAGCTGCTGCTGCCAGGAGGTCGAAACCTGGGCAGGGGCGTGGTGACCAGCGATAATGATGTTCTCCTGCAAAAAGCCCTCCTTCGGGTTATCATGCGCGCACTTAGCGGCGTTGCTATTCGCAATGACGCAACTGACGGTGACGTAAGTGGCTGGCGGATCGCCGCACGTACGACATAGACAATTGAAACAGACCATTGAGAGGCATTATGGCGAACTATTCTACCAACGAATTCAAAGCAGGTTTGAAAGTAATGCTCGACGGCGACCCCTGTTCGATCGTTGAGAACGAATTGGTTAAGCCGGGCAAGGGCCAGGCGTTCAACCGCGTGAAACTGCGCAACCTGATGACCGGTCGTGTGGGTGAGAAAACCTTCAAATCTGGCGACTCGTTGGAAGGCGCTGACGTCATGGATCTGGAAATGGAGTACCTCTACACCGACGGTGATATGTGGCACTTCATGAAGACCGACGGCTCGTTTGAGCAGTATGCGGTAGAGAAAAAAGCGCTGGGTGATACCATCAAGTGGCTAAA
Organism: Halomonas sp. SIMBA_159; assembly: GCF_046536035.1. NCBI lineage: Bacteria > Pseudomonadati > Pseudomonadota > Gammaproteobacteria > Oceanospirillales > Halomonadaceae > Halomonas > Halomonas sp. SIMBA_159. Next base: position 25,391 of record NZ_JAWJBT010000015.1, on the reverse strand, counting down.
AGAGCAGGTGCCTTACATTCTGACCTTATGGAACGATAAGGCCATTTCCGTAACGCCGCCTAACTTCATCGAGCTGGAAGTTGTAGAGACTGACCCGGGCCTAAAAGGCGATACGGCGCAGGGTGGTTCTAAGCCTGCTACGCTGTCTTCGGGTGCTGTGGTACGTGTGCCGCTCTTTATTAACCAGGGTGAAGTGCTGAAAGTCGACACCCGTTCTGGTGAGTACGTATCACGCGCCTAATCACGCGCTGATATCAGTCTTTTATTCATAAAGCCACGCGATAATGACGCGTGGCTTTATGCTGTTAGGGAGAAGGGAATGACGGCTAACTGGCAGCCGACAGCATCAATGGAGACGCTGCGTGAGCGCGCACGTTTGCTTGCCGCTGTACGCGGTTTTTTTGCAGAGCGTGATGTCTGGGAAGTGGAAACGCCAGTGTTGGGGCAGGGGGGCAGCACGGATGTGCATTTAGTCTCACTCGCTGCGCTCGCACGAACAGAGAAAGGGCAGCGCAAGCTCTGGCTGCAAACGTCCCCTGAGTTTCATATGAAGCGCCTGTTGGCAGCAGGTAGCGGGCCTATTTTCCAGCTGGCTAGAAGCTTTCGCGATGGCGAGGTGGGGGCGCGGCATAATATCGAGTTCACTATGCTGGAGTGGTATCGGCCCGGGTATACGCTGGCGCAGTTGATCGAAGAAACGACCGCATTGGTAATGCAAGTATTGCCGAACTCACCAGGTCCGGTGGTGCATTATCGTTATCGTGAGCTGTTTCACACGCACTTAGCGGTGGACCCCTTCACGACCTCGTTGGAGACATTGCGTGCACTGGCTGCAGAGCGAGCCAATATGCCAACAAGCGCCTTGGCTGATGACGGCCGCGATACCTGCCTGGATTTGCTGATGAGCTTGGTGATTGAGCCCCACCTGGGCCAGCAAGAGTTGAGTGTGGTAGTGGATTATCCTGCCAGCCAAGCAGCGCTGGCGCGTCGCCATCAGGATGCTGATGGAGAATGGGTGGCATCACGCTTTGAGCTGTATCTGAACGGCGTTGAATTAGCCAACGGCTACGATGAGCTGACCGATGCCGAAGAGCAGCGCCAACGGTTCAATGACGATAACGAGGAGCGTCGTCGCCTAGGCTTGCCCATCGTGGATGTGGATGAGCACCTGTTGGCGGCGTTAACCCATGGCATGCCCGATGCATCGGGGGTGGCGTTGGGGATCGACCGGCTTATCCAGCAGGCGCTGAATAAAGCACGCCTGGAAGACGTGCTCTCATTTTCAACGCCTAATTGCTGAGCGGAGAGGGTGGCAAACAAGCTGCCTTAGAGCGTTTGGGTTGCCAACGATTGGCCCATCTGAACGCTTGTCCCTAGCGCATAATTGTTAAACGTCACGGGGTTGGCAAAGCACATGACCACGGTGGAGCCGAGCTTGAAGCGGCCCATCTCAGCACCTTTCTCCAGCACGACTGGCTGCCCAAAGCGCATGCGCTGAGGGTGGCCCGACAGCGGCGTTACCTGCCCAGACCAGACGGTTTCAATGGCGGCCACAATCATAGCGCCGACCAGCACCATCGCCATGGGGCCGTGCTCGGTATCAAAGATGCACACCAAACGCTCATTGCGGGCGAACAAGCCGGGCACGTAGTTGGCGGTGGCCTGGTTGACCGAAAAGAGTCGCCCTGGAACGTAGATCATTTCCCGCAGCGTGCCGGTCACTGGCATATGCACGCGGTGGTAGTCGCTCGGTGAAAGGTAAACCGTCGCGAAACTGCCGTTTAAAAACTCATCGGCTAGCGCTTTGTCGCCGCCTAGCAGGGTTTGGGCGGAAAACGTATGCCCCTTGGCCTGCACCAGTTTGCCCGCCGTGGTGAGGCGGCCAAACTGTGACAGCGTGCCATCCGCAGGGCTCAGTAGACCTTCGCCCAGTGGGCGAGCATCTGCTTTCAGCGCGCGGGTAAAAAAGTCGTTGAATGTGGCGTAGGCGGTGGGGTCTGGTTCCAGCGCCTGGCTCATATCCACCTTGAAGCGCTTGATAAACGCTTTAATCAGGGTGTCTTTCACCCAGGGGTTGTCGCACTGGGCAAATTTACCCGTCAGGCGCGACAGCGCGTGCTGAGGCAGCGGGTATTGAAGTAGTGAAAAAGCTTTTTGGGAAAGGGTCACAGTAATTTCTTCACTTCTCGATAGGTGTATCGTCGCGGTTGCCCCATTCACCCCAGGAGCCCGCGTAGCCGCGCATATTAAAGCCGAGCGCTTTACCCACTAGCCAGGTAAAGCTGCTGCGGTGGTGGCTTTGGCAGTGAGTGGCAATTTCCATCTCGGGGGTAAGGCCAAGCGCGCCAAGTTCAGTCATCAGTTCCGCATAGTCGCGAATTCTCAAAGCGCGATGGCGATCCATGGCGTCCAGCCAGTCCATATTGACGGCACCGGGAATATGTCCAAGGTGCTTATTGTTGCCACGCTCTCCGTCGAACTCTGCTTTAGAGCGGGCATCCCAAACGGCAAACTGTCTGTCGCTGAGCTTTTCTTTAATCTCATCGCAGGTAATCGCGGCGCTTGGGTTAAGAATCTCAGCGTGGTATTCGCTAGGGGTGGGTGCGGTGAGCTCGGTGCTCTCTTCCAGGCCTGCATCACGCCAGGCGTGAATGCCGCCATTCAGATAGGAGTAGCGGGTGTGGCCGATCAGCTCCAGCGTCCAGAGCAGGCGAGCTGCCCAGCCGCCGCCTTCGTCATCGTAAGCTACTACATGGGTGTCGCGGGTTAAACCTAGCGCGCTGAATAGCTGTGAGAGAAACGCCACCGAGGGTACGTCATTAGGTACCGGGCCTTCGCCACGCATTAGGTAGCGAAAATCGAGATAGATCGCGCCGGGCACATGGCCTTGGCGGTAGCTGTCGCCGTTCACGGGCACGTCAATAATCAAAAGCTGAGGGTCATCCAGGTGCGCTTGAAGCTGCTCTGGCTCCACAATTAACGGCAGTAGGTTCGTTTCTGATGAGTGGCTGGCAGTGCTCATGTCCGGCTCCCTGTCCCTAAAATGAAGACAACAATAATTGCAGTCACGGCATTTGAATCATTGTCTTATAAACCAACGTCTTATAAAAAATTGTCTTATAAATCAGTGTCGTTACGGCGTCAGACTATCGAGAATGCGTCGGTAGCTGGCGAAGCGTGCAGGGTGAATCTTGCCTGCTTCGACGGCTTCCAGTAAAGCGCAGCCGGGTTCGTTACGGTGGCGGCAGTCTCGAAAGCGGCAGTGGCCCAAGTAGGGGTGAAACTCAATAAAGCCATCGGTCACCTCCTGCTCATCTAAATGAATCAGGCCAAATTCACGAATCCCTGGGGAGTCAATTAGCTCGCCGTTACTCACCTCATCGCTGCGCATAGCGTACAGGCGCGCGGTGGTCGTGGTGTGGGTGCCTTTGCGTGAGTCTTCCGACAGCGCGCCAATACGCAGGGTTTCATCTGGTAGCAGCAGGTCAATCAGCGATGATTTCCCCACGCCACTTTGGCCAACAAAGACGGAAGTACGCCCTTCTAGCTGCTGGCGTAGGGCATCGAGCCCTTCGGGATTGGCCGTGGTGGTGCGTACTACTGGGTAGCCAAGCGCCCGGTAGCGCTCAAGTAGCTGCCCTAGCTCGCCGCCATCATCTGGCAGTAAATCGGTTTTGTTCAGCACCAGCACTGGCGCAATGCCGGTCGCTTCGGCGGCAACCAGATAGCGGTCAATCAGGTTAGGATGAGGCGCAGGTTCGACGGCAAACACAATCAGCAGCTGATCGATATTGGCAGCCACAGGCTTAAGCTGGCCGCGTGGGTCGGGGCGCTTTAAAATGCTGTCCCGCTCTTCACGGGCAACCACCACGCCGGAGCCATCCTGTCCGGCACGCCAGATGACTCGGTCGCCGGTGACCAGGCCGTCTAGGTTAGCGCGCAAGTGGCAGCGTACAGGGGTGCCGTCGGCGTCGCGAACTTCCAGCGTGCGGCCAAAGTGGGCCATTACACGGCCCGGTTGTTCAGGGCCGTATTCCCCCGCTGAGAGCTTTTCGGCATCCTGCACGTCGCGCTTTTCAGCACGCTGGGCGCGTTCTGCTTGGATTTTTTCGACTCGCCACTGCTGCTGGCGACTTAATTTACGTTTGCTCATGACCACCTGATGCTCGGTACAATAGTGGCATTGTACCCACCTGGGCGGCTTACTGTCCTGTATGGGGTGCGGGTTAGGGCAATATAAGCCACACTTTTACTCAATTCGCCGTTTAGCAGGCGATACTGGCCAAGGAATACATGTAATGAGCGAGCAAAGCGGCGCACCGCGTAGCGACCTGTTGGTGTGGATCGATTTAGAGATGACCGGCTTAGAGCCGGACAAAGAGCGCATTATTGAAGTGGCCACGTTGATCACTGATGCTCAGTTAAACGTGGTGGCGGAAGGGCCAGTGATTGCGGTCAAACAACCCGATAGCCTGTTGGCTGGGATGGATGATTGGAATCAGAAAACCCACGGCGAATCTGGGTTAGTGGCGCGGGTGAAAGCCAGCACGGTGGAGACTCAAGAAGCGGAGCGCCAAACCCTCGACTTTTTACGCCAGTACGTGGTGGCGGGCTCTTCGCCCATGTGCGGCAACAGTATTCATCAGGACCGGCGCTTTTTAGAGCGTGAAATGCCCGAACTGTGGGCATTTTTCCACTACCGCAATTTGGATGTCTCTACGATAAAAGAGCTGGCAAAGCGTTGGAACCCGGGTGCACTGGTAGGTTTCAAAAAGCAGAATGCCCACTTGGCCATGGACGATATCAAAGAGTCGATTGCTGAGCTTGCCCACTATCGCAGCACGTTTTTGCGTTTAGAAGGCGGCAGCGACGAAGAGGAGTAACCCTCACCCACGCGTCACAATGCGCGCATCCCGCTTGTGGCGCTGCTCTTCGAGCGCCCAGGCAACGTGTTCGCGTACTAGCGCGCTGGGATAGGCACGTCGTGCCCACAGCGCTGCCTCGACGGTATCACTCCACGGAGCATTGCCTAACCCAACGGCAAGATTACGCAGCCAGCGCTCATAGCCAATGCGGCGAATGGGGCTGCCAGCGGTTTTGTCCAAAAACTCCTCTTCGCCCCAGCTAAACAGCGCAATAAGCGACGCGCGGTCCAGGTCGTGGCGCGGGGAGAAGTCCGCTTCTTGGGTGATTTTTGTAAAGCGCGTGAACGGGCAGACGAGCTGGCAGTCGTCGCAGCCATACACGCGATTGCCCATGGCGCGACGGTACTCCACGGGAATCGCGCCGTGTAGCTCAATGGTGAGATAAGAGATGCACTTGCGTGAATCAACGACCTTATCGTCTACGATAGCGCCCGTGGGGCAGGCAGTGCGGCAAGCGCTACAGCTGCCGCAGTGCTCCTGCTCAAAAGGGGCATCGACAGGCAGCGGTAGGTCGGTATACAGCTCCCCAAGAAAGAACAGCGAGCCCGCTTTGGGATTTAGCAGCATGGCGTTTTTACCGAACCACCCTAAACCTGCCTTTTGGGCAAGCGCGCGCTCCATCACCGGGGCGGAGTCGACAAAGGCGCGAAAGCCAAATTTTCCTACTGCTTGCTCAATGTGCTTTGCTAACTGCGCCAAGCGTTTGCGCATTAATTTATGATAATCACGGCCTAGCGCGTAGCGGGAGATATAGGCGCGGCTAGGTTGGCCAAGCACTTTAGCGCTCTCCACCTCAGCCGGTAGGTAGTCCATGCGCACGCTGATGACTCGCTGGGTGCCGGGTTCAAGCTCGTCCGGGCGCGTCCGCTTGGTGCCGTGCTTGGCCATAAAGCCCATCTCACCGTGGTAGCCTTTATCCAGCCAGTTGGTGAGGTGCACTTCGTGGTCGTTTAGGTCAGTGTCAGTGATACCCACCTGCTGAAAACCCAGCTCGCGCCCCCACTGTTTAATCAGTGCGGCAAGCTGGCGAAGCTGTTCTGCGGAGAGCTGTTCGTGAGTTGGATGTTCACGAGACAGCTGGTTACGAGACAGTGAAAAAGTCGTGGAACTTGGCATTGTCAGTCAACGGTGGTGCGTTAAGCGCGCTATGCTAACGCATTAGCCGCTGCCACAACATGTTGCATGGCGTTATGCTTAAATTCGTTGCGCTCAAGCCTCGTGCCCGTATTGCTTAGGCGTTGATTTAGCACCCTATTAAGGAGAGATCGTGTCTACGTTGAGTACCTCATCGTTACGCCCCCTGTACAAGGCATCTCAAGTGCGCGAGTTGGATCGACGCACCATTGCTGGTGGTATCGAAAGCTTTGCGCTGATGCAGCGCGCTGCCTCCAGCGCCTGGCATAGCTTTCGCTCCCGTTGGCCGCAAGCGCGCAGCGTAACGGTGCTCTGCGGCGGTGGTAATAACGGTGGCGACGGGCATGTGCTCGCAGCGCTGGCCATGCAGTCAGGCCTTAAAGTGCAGCGCCTATCGCTCAAGCCATTAGAAGCGCTCTCAGGCGATGTGGCTCGCGCGGCTGAGCTGGCAACGGCCGCCGGGGTAGGGTTTGAAGAGTGGCACCCGCACACTACGCTTGCCGGCGAGGTCATTGTCGATGCGCTGCTGGGTACCGGGCTCTCCGGCGAGGTCGAAGGTAGTATTAAGCAGGCCATTAAAGCGATGAATGCGGCATCTCAGCCTGTGTTGGCGCTGGATATCCCGTCGGGCATTTCCGCCGATACCGGCGCGATGTTAGGCACGGCAGTGGAAGCCACCTGCACGGTAACTTTTATTGGTGACAAAATTGGCCTGCATACGGGAGATGCTCCGGCCTATACCGGTGACGTTGATTTTCGACCGCTAGGTGTTAAAGCGCAGGCGTTCTTTGATATTCCGCCTACCGCTTGGCGATTGGATGATTCGCTGCTCAGTGAAGCGTTTACGCCACGCTCGCGCACGAGTCATAAAGGCAGCATGGGGCATGTGCTGGTGATGGGCGGTGCTCCAGGCTTTGGGGGCGCGGCACTGCTGGCTTCCCAGGCGGCTGCACGCTTGGGTGCCGGTAAGGTAACGTTGGCCACGGCACACGAACATATCACCGCAAGCCTAGTACGCTGCCCAGAAGTCATGGCGCGGGCAGTGCGTGGTGGTGCTGATGCGGCAGATTTGCCTGCCTCAGCGGATGTGGTGGTGATAGGGCCAGGGCTGGGTCAAGAGGCGTGGGGCCAAGCAATGCTGCAAAGTGCGCTGCACGCAGCAACCCCGTTAGTGGTGGATGCCGATGCGCTTAACTTACTGGCGAGCCGCTGGCCTGAGCTGCGCCGAGAAGATTGGATTCTCACGCCCCACCCGGGTGAGGCGGCAAGACTATTAGGATGTTCTGTGGCCGATGTTCAGGCGGATCGTCCTGCTGCCGCCCGTGCGCTGCAGCGCGCTCGTGGTGGTATTGTGATTTTAAAAGGGGCGGGCAGCCTCGTAGTGGGGCCGAGCGGGATAGTGGTGTGCCCGTACGGTAATCCGGGCATGGCCAGCGGCGGTATGGGCGATGTGCTGAGCGGTTTTCTGGGTGCGCTGGTCGCTCAGCGTGGTCATCTGGAGCAGAGCGCTTGGCTGGGCGTCATGCTGCATGCCTTGGCAGGCGATGAGGCCGCTAAAACAGAGGGAGAGCGTGGCCTGTTAGCAAGTGATCTGGCATCCTATGCACGAGTGTTAATTAACCCGTGAAGGCGGCCAACATGCAGGTGCAACTGAACGACGAAGTGGCCCACGTTGCCTTTGGTGAGGCGCTGGGCCAAGCGCTAAAAGGCCACGGGCGTGTTTATTTAGAAGGCGACTTAGGGGCGGGCAAAACGACCTTAACGCGCGGTATCTTACGTGCCTACGGCTATCAAGGTGCGGTGAAAAGCCCCACTTACACGCTGGTAGAGCCTTATGAGTTCGGCGAGCAGCGCATTTATCACCTGGATCTTTATCGCTTAGCGGATCCAGAGGAGCTTGAGTTTATGGGCGGACGCGATGTTTTGGCGGACGATGCGCTCTGCCTGATTGAGTGGCCCAGCAGGGGCGAGGGCTGGTTGCCCGCCCCGGACCTGCGTATTCAACTCAGCGTAGCCGATCAGGGTCGCAAGGCCCTATTGACTGCGGGTAGCCCGCTTGGTCAGCGGGTTGTAGAGCAGTTAGAACGCCAGTGTATGGATAACCAACGGGAGTGTGGTGTGATTCAATGGATATGAAAAGCCCACTGATCCGTTTGGTCGGTCGGTTAGCGACCGGCTGTGCAGTGTTACTGGCAGGTACCTCAACGCTTCAGGCGGCCGCTGTGGAGAGCATGCGGCTTTGGGCTGCGCCTGACCATGCCCGTCTAGTGTTTGATCTAACGGCGGCGGCAGAGGCGAGCGTGTTTTCATTGGAGAATCCGGCGCGACTCGTCATTGATCTTGATGAAAGCCAGCTCAATACCGATGTGTCAACGCTTCCCCTCGACGGTAGTGCCATTTCTGCGGTGCGTACTGGTGTCCGTGATGGCGGTGGCCTGCGGGTAGTGTTGGAGTTAAATCGCGCAATTGAGCCGCGCCACTTTACGCTTCCGCCTAATGACCAGTATGGCCATCGTCTGGTAGTGGATTTGGAGTACCCAGGTGAGAGTGCGGTAGAAAACCCCATCGACCCGATTGAGGCGATGATTCGCGATCAGGAAACGCTGGCGCAACGCTCGGCGCAGGCTCAACTCCCCGGCGTGGAAGAAGCTGCTCCTACGCCCACGCCTGCAGCTCCGCCAGTAGAAGTGCAACCCGCCCAACCACATCCCCAGCGGGATATCATCATTGCGATAGATGCCGGTCACGGCGGTGAAGACCCCGGTGCGATTGGTCCTTCCGGTACCCGTGAAAAAGATGTCGTGCTAGAAATTGCCCGCCGGCTTGCCTCGGATGTGAATCGCACTCAGGGTTTCAAAGCTGTCTTAATACGCGATGGCGACTACTACTTAGGGCTGCGTCAACGTACTCAGCTTGCCCGCGAGCAGAAGGCTGACTTCTTTGTATCGGTGCATGCCGATGCGTTTACCAGCCCAAGGCCTCAGGGTAGCTCCGTTTACGCGCTTTCTCAGCGCGGGGCTACCTCAGAAACGGCTCAGTGGCTCGCGGATAGCGAGAACCGCTCCGACTTGATTGGCGGCGTCGATGGCAGTCTCTCGCTGCGTGATAAAGATCAGGTGCTGCGCGGGGTGCTGCTGGATCTCACCATGACCGCAACGCTCAACGACTCGCTCTCGATTGGCGGGCAGGTGCTTGAGCAGTTAGGGCGTGTGAACCGATTGCATAAATCGCGAGTAGAGCAAGCGGGCTTTATGGTGCTGAAATCGCCGGATATTCCGTCGTTACTAATTGAGGTGGGCTTTATTTCAAACCCCGATGAAGAGCGCCGCCTGCGCGACCCTGTGCACCAGCAGGGGCTTTCGACCGCCATTTTTAGTGGCTTGCGCGACCATTTTCAGCGCAACCCACCCCCAGCGAGCTTGCTGGCCTGGCAGCGCGATAATCAGCGCCGCCCCACTGGCAACGAGTACCGCATTCAGTCGGGGGATACGCTGTCAGCGATTGCGATACGCCACGGCGTGCCGGTCAATCAGCTAAAGCAAGCGAACGACCTGAATGGCGATGTTATCCGTGTGGGTCAGGTGCTGCGTATCCCCAGTTCTTAAGCCGTTGTTTAAGCGTCTGGGCTAGAGCGAGTGCTTAAAAAATCGTTTTGATGATTAGCTTCTGAGGTGTTGGTTGACTGAATTAAATTCGCTGTCTGGTCGTATTCATGTGCTCGACCCCCGCTTAGCGAACCAAATCGCGGCGGGCGAAGTGGTAGAGCGCCCCTCATCAGTGACAAAAGAGCTGATTGAGAACGCCATTGATGCGGGCAGCCAGCGTATTGAAGTAGAGATCGAGCAGGGCGGTGCCCGTCTGATTAAAGTACGCGACGATGGCATCGGCATCGGCGAGCAGGACTTGCCCCTGGCGCTGGCCCGCCATGCCACTAGCAAAATTAATAGCCTAGAAGACCTAGAGGGTGTCAGTTCGCTGGGCTTTCGAGGTGAAGCGTTGGCCTCAATCAGCTCGGTCTCACGTTTAGAGCTGGTCTCTAATGCCGATGAAGATCCCCGCCAAGGGTGGCGGGTGGTTGCTGAAGGTCGGGGCATGGAGGCCAAGGTGACGCCAGCGCCGCACCCGCGAGGCACCAGTGTGTCCGTTCGCGACCTCTTTTTTAATACGCCGGCGCGGCGCAAATTCTTGCGCACTGAAAAGACCGAGTTTGCCCATGTGGAAGAGGCGTTTCGACGCCAGGCGCTATCGCGTTACGACATTGCCTGGGTGCTGCGTCACAATCAAAAAGTGGTGCATCAACTGCCGCCGGGCCATACGCCCGCTACGCGCGAGCGCCGTATTGCCTCCCTGCTGGGTAAAAACTTTATTGAGCATGCGCGTTATATTGAACGCGAAGCGGGTGGCCTTAGGTTAAGCGGCTGGGTGGGGCTGCCGACCCACTCCCGCTCCCAGGCTGACCAGCAGTACTTCTTCGTCAATGGCCGGGTCGTGCGTGACCGCTTAGTAGCGCATGCGGTGCGCCAGGCCTACCGAGACGTGCTGTATAATGGTCGTCATCCGGTCTTTGTACTCTATCTTGAGCTGGACCCGGATGTGGTCGACGTTAACGTCCACCCCACCAAGCATGAAGTGCGCTTTCGTGATGGCCGGATGGTCCACGACTTTCTCTATTCAAGCTTGCACCACTGTCTGGCGGCTTCAAAGCCTTCTGAAGAGGAGCAAGCGTCGCCAGAAGGTCATCCGGTGCCAGTTGGCCCTGAAGCGGCCACAACGGAAGAGCCTCCCGCGCCACGTTGGCAGCAGCAGGGCATGCCGCTATCGGAAGGGGCGGATCGGCACCCCGGCGCTGAGCGAGTGCGCCGGTTTATGCAAGGGTATCAGGCGCTCCATCCTGATCACGAAGAGACGCTGTTAACGCCTCAACCAAGCCCGCCCGGCCAGCGCCCAGTTGCTAACGAAGTGCGCGAAGCGCCGCTTGCTATGCCTGCCCACGATGCCACCGCGGCACCGCCGCTGGGCTTTGCGTTAGGCCAGTTGCATGGCGTGTATATCTTGGCGCAAAACGCTCAGGGGTTAGTGCTGGTGGATATGCACGCGGCTCATGAGCGGATTGTCTACGAACGCATGAAGAACCAGCTGGCGGCGGCTAAAGGAATTGATACGCAGCCGCTGTTAGTGCCCGTTTCGTTGGCAGCGAGCCGTAGCGAGGTTGCTACCGTAGAGAGCGAGCGGGACGCCATTGCCCAACTAGGCGTTGAGTTAGATGTGGCAGGCCCTGAGACGCTGCTGGTGCGCCAACTGCCCGCACTGCTGGCCCAGGCAGACCCTGAGGCGTTGGTGCGTGAAATGCTCGAAGAGCTTGCTCGATTTGGCCGTACGCATCAGGTAGAAGCGCGTATTCATGAGTTGCTGTCTACCATGGCGTGCCATGGCAGCGTGCGTGCCAATCGTCGTTTAACGCTCGATGAAATGAATGCCCTGTTGCGCGATATGGAACGCACCGAACGCAGCGATCAGTGCAATCACGGTCGTCCCACCTGGACGCAAATGAGCATGAAAGCGCTCGACCGACTTTTTTTACGCGGCCAGTAATGATGAAGACAATAAACGGAGTGCGGTAAACAGATGGCTGATACACGCCCCTGGGCGATATTTTTGATGGGGCCTACTGCCGCTGGAAAAACCGACGCGGCAATAGCGCTCCACGAGCAGTTAGGTCACGAGCTCATCAGCGTGGATTCCGCCATGGTCTACCGGGGAATGGATGTGGGCAGCGCTAAGCCCAGCGCTGAGGAGCTTGCGCGGGCACCTCATCGGCTGATTGATATTCGCGACCCTGCCGACCCTTACTCCGCGGCAGATTTTCGTGAAGACGCCCTGCAAGAGATGCGGCAAATCAGCGCGGCTGGGAAAGTGCCGCTGCTGGTAGGCGGGACGATGCTTTACTTTAAACGCTTAGTGGAAGGTGTCGCGAACCTGCCTGCTGCGGATGCCGCCATTCGTGAACAGCTTGAAGCGAAGCGACAAGCTGAAGGCTTAACGGGCTTGCATCGCGCACTCGCTGAAGTGGACCCGGCTTCGGCGGCGCGTATACATCCTAATGACCCCCAGCGGCTAATGCGGGCTTTGGAAGTGTTTTACGCCAGCGGACGCCCGATGAGCGAGCTGTGGGCCGAGCAGCAGCCGGAAACCTTTCCATGGCGGGTGTTGTCAATAGCGTTAGCGCCTGACGATCGTAAGCTACTTCATCAGCGTATCGCTCAGCGCTTTGAAACAATGTTGAATGAGGGCTTGATAGATGAGGTGGCCGCCCTCAGAAAGCGTAATGACATTCATCTTGGCTTGCCATCGATGAAGAGTGTTGGCTACCGTCAGGTGTGGGAGTATTTAGACGGCGCTTACGATCAAGGTGAGCTGGTGTCACGAGGGGTGATTGCCACTCGACAGCTTGCTAAGCGTCAGCTCACTTGGCTACGTAGCTGGCCGTCACTTAACTGGATAGACACTCAGCAGCCGGACGCATTGGATAAGCTTCTGAAATTCGTGCGTGACAGCGGTGCTTAGCGTAAGATAGTGATTTCGTAAGCAAGTGTTTTCGAGTGGCCGGCGAGCGCTTTTGACACACCGGGCCTTTCGGGCAACAAGATTGCGGCGTAGCACCAGTAGGGCACGCCATTTGATAACCAACCCCAACGACAGTTTTAGGGAGAGCAACATGTCCAAAGGGCAGTCCCTTCAAGACCCGTACCTGAACATCTTGCGCAAGGAGCGCATTCCGGTCTCTATTTTCCTGGTAAACGGCATTAAGCTGCAGGGCCAGATTGAATCGTTTGACCAGTTTGTCATCTTGTTGCGCAATACCGTCAGTCAGATGGTTTATAAACACGCTATTTCCACGGTGGTGCCTTCGCGCAATGTGCGTCTGCCGGCACAAGACCCTTCAGCACCTGATGCTGAAATCTAACACCGCTGGATAGCAAGAGAGTCCACGAGGTATTGATTGTTTTTTGAACGCCCAGAAGCCGGTGAAACGGCAGTTCTTGTTCACGTAGACTTCTATGATGAGCAAGCACGTGAAGACCCGGGTGAGTTCTTGGAGCTCGTGCGCTCTGCTGGCGCAGAGCCCGCGACATTGCTCACAGCTAGCCGACAGCGGCCTGACTCCCGTACGTTTATTGGGTCAGGTAAGCTGGAAGAGCTGCGGGCAATGCTCGCAGCTCATCAAGCAGAACTGGTCATCTTCAACCACAGTTTAAGTCCCTCTCAGCAGCGTAACCTTGAGCAAGAGCTCAAGTGCCGGGTACTGGATCGTACCGGTCTGATACTTGATATTTTTGCTCAGCGGGCACGAACACATGAAGGTAAGCTGCAAGTAGAGCTTGCCCAGCTTGAATATATGTCCACACGCCTAATTCGTGGCTGGACACACCTTGAGCGTCAAAAAGGCGGCATTGGTCTGCGCGGCCCTGGCGAAACACAGCTAGAGACTGACAGACGCCTGCTGCGGGGCAGAATTAAGTCCATTCATAAGCGGCTGGATAAAGTGCGCAGCCAGCGAGAGCAGAACCGCCGTGCGCGTGCGCGGGCAGAAATCCACAGCGTTTCGCTGGTTGGGTATACCAATGCGGGTAAATCGACGCTGTTTAACGCGTTGACGAGCGCAGAGGTTTACGCAGCGGACCAGCTATTTGCTACCCTGGACCCAACGCTTCGTCGACTTGAAATCGAAGACGTTGGCCCAGTTGTAATGGCAGATACCGTGGGCTTTATTCGCCACTTGCCTCATAAACTTGTGGAGGCCTTTCAGGCGACGCTGCAAGAAGCGGCTGAGGCGACTTTGCTGGTGCATGTCATTGATGCAGCCGACCCCGATCGGGAGCTTAACGTCGAGCAAGTGGATAATGTACTGAAAGAGATCGGGGCAGATAACGTTCCGGTTCTTAAAGTCATGAATAAAATCGACAAGCTGGACAGCGCCCCGCGCATTGAGCGCGACGGTCACGGTGTGCCTGAAGTGGTATGGTTATCTGCCCAACAGGGTAACGGTTTAGAATTGCTGCATGAAGCGCTGACCGAGCGTCTGGCTAATGATGTGATTGGCTTTTCGCTGACCTTGTCGCCGGAGCAGGGCAAGTTGCGTGCGGGTCTGCATGAATTAAATGCCGTTCGCGAAGAAAACTTTGATGAGCAAGGGCGCTCCGTATTGGATGTGCGTTTGCCCAGGCGCGACTTTAACCAGCTGATGGCTCAGTTAGGCGAGCGTGCCAATACCTATTTACCAGAAGCATTACGCGAATCTGACGAATGGTAGCCCATCAAGTACCAAGGCCATAGCTTCAGGCTGTGGCAGTATGGTACAAGATTGATATAGCAATAATATCAAAAGCACCCGGCCTTGCATGAATACAAGGCAAAGTGCAGGTGAACACCTTAGTGGAGACGAAGTATGGCCTGGAATGAGCCTGGTGGTGGCAACCAGCACGACCCCTGGAGCGGTGGTGGCCGACGCGGTAATAACAGCGGCGGTGATCGCGGCGGGGACAATGGTGGTGGCAATAACGGCAATAAAGGTGGCAATAACCAAGGGCCACCTGACCTTGACGAAGCGCTGAAAAAATTCCAAGACAAGCTTAATGGCATGCTTGGCGGCAGCGGTAAAAAAAGCGGCGGTGGTGGCAGCGGTAAGAGTGGTGGTGGTAAGCCGCGTAACTCTTTCGCACTGCCTGGCCTGCTGGTTATTGTTGCCCTAGCCATTTGGGCGGCGTCTGGTTTCTACTTGGTCGACCAATCTGAGCGTGGCGTTGTGCTGCGTTTCGGTGAGTATCAAGGCATTGTCGAGCCAGGCCTGCAGTGGAACCCGCCGTTAATTGACGACGTGCGGATGGTGAACGTCACCCGCGTTCGCTCTGTCTCTCAAACGCAATCCATGCTGACCCGCGACGAGAACATCGTTGAAGTGGAGATTTCTGCACAGTATCAAGTGGCTAACCCGCGTGATTTCGTACTTAACGTACGTGACCCGGCGCTGTCGATTGAAAATGCGTTGGATTCTGCTTTGCGTCACGTAGTGGGTGGAACGGATATGATTGATATCCTGACCTCCGGCCGTGAGATTCTGGGTAGCTCTGTTGCTAGTCGTCTGCAAACGTACCTAGACGCCTATGGCGCTGGTATTCGTCTGCAAACCATTAACATCGAATCAACGTCCGCACCTGCGCCGGTCATTGATGCTTTTGATGACGTTATTCGTGCTCGTGAAGACCGTCAGCGCACCATCAACGAAGGTATGGCGTACGCCAACGCGATTATTCCTGCCGCCCAGGGTCAAGCCCAGCGTGTGGTTGAGCAAGGTCAGGGTTACCGCGAGTCCGTCGTTGCCGAAGCGCAAGGTCAAGCTAACCGCTTCAATGCGTTGTTGACCGAATACCGCAATGCGCCGGAGATCATGCGTGAGCGTATGTACTTGGATGCGATTGAGGAAGTCTTTGGTAATACGCCCAAGGTGCTGTTGGATGTGAGCGAAAACGCCCCGTTGATGTACCTGCCGCTCGACCAGATGCGCGGCAACAGCGGCGACGGCAGCTCAGCGTCCTCTAGCAATAGCAGTGACAGCAGTGGCGAGGAAATTGACCCACGCGTGCTGGAGTCGCTGCGGGGTAGTCAGAGCAGCTCCTCATCGTCGTCTAGTAACAACCCTATCCGCAGGGAGGGCCGCTAAATGATTAATAATCGATCCCTGCTTATCGTAGGTGGCTTAGCCGCCGTGGCGTGGCTAGCAAGCAACAGCCTATACGTAGTAGATGAAACCGAACGTGCGGTGAAGCTGCGTTTTGGTGAAGTTATCGAAGAAAACATCCAGCCGGGTTTACACGCCAAAATTCCGATTGCTCAAACAATTCGCAAATTTGACACCCGTTTGCTGACGCTGGATACCGATACCAGCCGTTATCTGACCCTTGAGCAGAAAGCGGTGATCGTAGACTCCTATGTGAAGTGGCAAGTGATTAACCCCACTCGTTACTACGAAGCGACCGCTGGCGATGAGATGATGGCGATTCGCCTGATTCAACCGCGAGTGGATGAGAGTCTGCGTAACGAATTTGGTCGGCTGAATCTGCAGGAAATCATTGCCGAGCGCCGTGATGACCTGATGACAGGGCCTACCTCAGAGCTTGACGAGTTGATGCGCGAAGAGCTTGGCGTAGCGATCCGCGATATCCGCATCAAGCGTATCGACTTGCCAGAAGATGTCTCTGCCGCCGTATTTGAGCGTATGCGTTCAGAGCGGGAGCGTGAAGCCCGTGAATGGCGCGCACAGGGTCAAGAAGAGGCCGAGCGCATTCGTGCTAACGCCGACCGTCGTCGCCAGGTTCTGCTTGCTCAAGCGAACGAGCGCTCTGAAACCTTGCGTGGTGAAGGTGACGCCGAGGCAGCTGCGATCTTCTCCCAGGCTTACGGCCAGGATCAGGAGTTTTTCGCTTTCTGGCGCAGTCTAAACGCCTATCGTGAAAGCTTCTCTGGTGATGGCAACCTGTTGGTGCTAGAGCCGGATAGCGATTTCTTCCGCTACCTGCGCAGCTCAGTGCCCAGTAGCGCTGAGTAATGGCGCTTGAACCCCGTTAAGCGGTGCGCTTGGCGGGGTTCATCTAGCGTATAAACGTGATAGACTTTATCTACCGGGCGTCGCCCGGTTTTTTTGTGGCCCTCGTTTCGTGAACGTTTCCACGCAACGCCTTGTGAGGCTTTGGGTGGCGTCGTCAGAAAGGGCCTTCATCGTCTCGCAGGATTGTTCACATGACCATCGCTGACCGCTGGCTATTGCCCGACGGCATGGATGAGGTGCTGCCGCCTCAGGCAAGCCGCATGGAAGAGCTGCGCCGTGCGCTGCTTGATCTTTACCATTGCTGGGGCTACGACCAAGTAATGCCGCCTCCGGTGGAGTTTTTGGACTCCTTGCTGACAGGTACCGGCACCGATCTCGACCTCCAAACGTTCAAGCTAACCGACCAGTTAACGGGCCGCATGATGGGGGCCTCCGCTGATGTCACGCCTCAAGTGGCGCGAATGGACGCACATTCGTTAAAGCGCCAAGGCCCTGTGCGGTTGTGTTACTGCACCAATGTGCTGCGTGCCAAAGCTGACCAACACCAGGGCGGCCGTAGTCCGGTTCAGGTGGGAGCCGAGCTGTTTGGTCATGCAGGCTTAGAGGCTGATAGTGAAATCATCCACTTAGCATTGGCAAGTCTACATGCGGCGGGCGCTGATGAAATTCACCTGGCGTTGGGCCACATTGGTATTTACCGTAGCCTTGTAGAGGCCGCTGCACTCAGCGATGAGCAAGAGCGTGCGCTATTTGAGGCCTTGGCGTTAAAATCACCGGGTCAGCTAGCAGAGCAAGTGAACGCCAGTGTGCGCGATCCTGTGCTGGCCGATATGCTGATGGCCCTGGGTGAGTTACATGGCGATGCCAGTGTATTGGCCCAGGCCCGCGAGCGGTTTGCAGGTGCCCCTGCACCGGTCATGGCGGCACTTGATCAGCTCGAAGCGCTTTATAAAGGCGTTCTGGCGCGCTTTGATGTCTCGCTCTATTTTGATCTGGCAGAGCTGCGCGGCTATCAATACCACACCGGTATGATGTTCGCGGCTTACGTGCCGGGTTATGGTCATGCGCTGGCCAAAGGCGGGCGCTATGATGATACCGGTCGTGCGTTTGGCCGTGCACGGCCTGCCACCGGCTTCTCGATGGACCTGAAACAATTGGCATCGCTGGCGTTGGCATCACCCAGCCGGGGTGCGGTTTGGGCGCCTGCCCAAGAAGAAGAGTCGCTTAACGCTGCCATTGTGGCGCTGCGTGAGCAGGGTGAACGCGTAATTCAAGCGCTGCCTGGGCAGCGTACTGGGCCGGCGGAGCACAGCTGTGACCGCCGTCTTGAGTTTATCGATGGTCGTTGGCAGACAACGGCCCTGACACAAGAGACGAGTGCATAATGGGTAAGAATGTCGTAGTCCTGGGTACCCAGTGGGGTGATGAAGGCAAAGGCAAGATCGTTGACCTGCTCACTGAATCCGCCTCTGCTGTGGTGCGCTTCCAAGGCGGCCATAACGCAGGCCACACGCTGGTCATCGACGGTGAGAAAACCGTTCTCCACCTGATTCCTTCAGGCGTGCTGCGCCCTGGTAAAACTTGCGTGATTGGCAACGGCGTGGTGCTCTCGCCGGAAGCGCTGATCAAAGAGATCCGCGAGTTGGAAGCGAAGGGCGTGCCCGTGCGTGAGCGCCTGCGTCTTTCTCCGGCGTGCCCGCTGATCCTGCCTTACCATGTGCGTCTAGACCAAGCGCGTGAGAAAGCCCGCGGTGTTGCCAAAATCGGTACTACTGGTCGTGGTATTGGCCCGGCGTACGAAGACAAAGTGGCTCGTCGCGGCCTGCGTTTGGGCGATATGCTTCATCGCGAGCGGTTTGCCTCCAAACTGGGTGAAGTGCTCGACTATCACAACTTTGTACTGGTGAATTACCACGGTGAGCCGGCGGTAGACTTCCAGGAAGTGCTGGATAGCGCCATGCAAATGGCCGAAGAGCTGCGCCCGATGGTATGCGATACCGTCAGCATGGTGCATGACCTGCGTAAGGCGAACGAAAATATCCTGTTTGAAGGTGCTCAGGGTTCGCTGCTGGACATCGACCACGGTACTTACCCGTACGTCACCAGCTCAAACACCACCGCTGGCGGCACGGCCACCGGTTCGGGTGTAGGCCCGCTGTACCTTGATTACGTGCTGGGTATTACCAAGGCTTACACCACCCGCGTAGGTTCCGGCCCGTTCCCCACAGAGCTGTTTGACGACCACGGCCGTCACCTGGCTGAGCGCGGACACGAGTTTGGTGCTACCACTGGCCGCCCGCGCCGCTGCGGTTGGTTCGATGCGGTGGCGCTGCGTCATGCCGTGCAAATCAACTCTGTCTCCGGCATCTGCCTAACCAAGCTTGACGTGCTGGACGGCTTGGAAAATATCCGTGTGTGTGTCGGCTACCGCAGCAAAGACGGCGACGTGCTGGATAACCCGGTGGATTCTGAAGGCTATGAAGCGGTTGAGCCGCTTTATCACGATCTGCCGGGCTGGAAAGAGTCAACGTTGGGCGCGAAGAAGGTGGAAGACCTGCCTGCTAACGCCCGCGCCTACATCAGCTTCCTGGAAGAACAGGTAGGCACCAGCATCGACATTATTTCTACCGGTCCAGATCGCGTAGAAACCATCGTTTTGCGTAACCCGTTTGAAGGTTAAGCACTGATTGGCAGCGATGTTATCGGCTAGGTCCGATTAAAAGAAGGGGTGGCTTTGCCGCCCCTTCTTTATTAAAACTCGATATCGCATTAAAAATCGATGCCACGACGGGCCTGCAGGCCGTTGTTGAAGGCGTGGCGCACCTCCTGCATCTCGGTCACTGTATCTGCCATGGCGACTAGCTCGCGGTGTGCATTACGCCCAGTGATAATCACCGTTTGCTCTTTTGGCCGATGAAGCAGCGCGTGTTTAACGGTCTCAATATCTAAATAGCCAAACTTCAGCATGTAGGTGATTTCATCCAACACCACTAAGTAGGTGTCTGGGTCTGCCAACATTTTCTCGGCTTCCTGCCATACTTCCTGACAGGCAACGGTGTCTGCTTCACGGTTTTGGGTATCCCAGGTAAAACCCGTGGCCATAATAGCGACGCTCAGGTTAGGGTCTTCTTCTAGCCGGTTGCGCTCACCGCACTCCCATAAGCCTTTAATAAATTGCACCACGCCCACTTTATATCCATAGCCTAGCGCGCGCGTAACGGTTCCCCAGGCGGCCGTGGTTTTGCCTTTACCATTGCCGGTATTCACCAGCAGTAGGCCGCGCTGCTCGGTGGCTTGGGCGACTTTGTCATCCACCCGTGCCTTTAGCTTTTCCATTGACGCTTTGTGGCGGGCATCACGATCGCTCATTATGTCTCCTCGGTTATTGGATTAAGGTGCTGTATCACCGTGCTGTGCCAACGTACTTTGTCACCGCGCTATGTCAGCAGAGTACGCCAGCGAGCGGTAATTTAACATCGCTGAGCAAAGCATTTGTATAACTTTTGAGATGGTCTGAGATCATGTTGCAAAGGGAGTGTTCAACTTTTGCCAAGAGAATTGGCCGGTAGGGTGCTTGCTGCTCTAGAATAATGGGTCATGTCTTGCCAGGAACGTTGTCATGCCCTCATTTGATATTGTGTCAGAATTTGATCAGCACGAAGCCGCTAACGCGGTTGACCAAGCGAATCGTGAAGTACAGTCGCGGTTTGATTTTAAAGGCGTGGATGCCAGCTTTGCTTTAGAAGGCGATAAAGTACAGTTGGAAGCTGAAGTGGATTTCCAGCTCAAGCAAATGCTGGATGTATTGCGCAACCGCCTGATTGCACGCGGTATCGACGCTCGCTGCATGGATGTGAAAGATGCGATGCTATCAGGCGTGAAAGCGCGCCAGGAAGTGGTCCTAAAGCAGGGGCTTGATCAAGCGGAAGCCAAAGATGTGGTGAAGCGTATTAAAGCCAGTAAATTAAAGGTTCAGGCCCAGATTCAGGGTGAAAAAGTGCGCGTCACAGGTAAGAAGCGTGATGACTTGCAGAGCGTAATGGCGCTGTTGCGCGCAGAAGAGGGGCCCGACTTGCCGCTGCAGTTTGATAACTTCCGCGATTAACGATCATAAGAAATATTCATTGAGTAGCGCGCTGTTTGCGCTATTCGACTACTTAAAGCTTACAGGAGTCTCGCACTATGTCTGATCCGCAGCCGGTTTATTTAAGCGACTACCAGCCGCCCGCCTACCAAGTAACCCATACCGAGCTGACGTTTGATCTTGACCCCACCGCGACCCGTGTTAAAGCACGCCTCACCGTAGAGCGCCACGCCAGTGCTGAACAAACCGCGCCGCTGGTGCTGAACGGCGAACACCTGACGCTGCACGCGCTCGCGATTAACGGCCAGGCGCTCGCTGAGGCCGATTACCAGCTCACCGATGAGACGCTCACAATTCCCAGTGTTCCGGCAGCGTTTACCCTGGAGAGCGAAGTCGAGATTTCTCCTAGCAGTAACACTGCCTTAGAAGGGCTGTATCAATCGAACGGCATGTACTGCACGCAGTGTGAAGCGGAAGGATTTCGCCGCATCACCTATTACCCTGACCGCCCGGATGTCATGGCCACGTTTAAGGTCACTGTGATAGGTGATGCGCAGCAGGAGCCGGTGTTATTAGCGAACGGCAACCCGGTTGATCAGGGCACTGTAGAGAGCGGCCGACACTTTGTTACTTTGGAAGATCCGCACCCCAAGCCTTGCTATCTTTTTGCGCTGGTGGCAGGCGATTTAACCAAGGTCGAAGATCACTTCACCACCATGAGCGGCCGCCATGTCACGCTGCAGCTGTGGGTGGAGCAAGAGAATCTCGATAAGACCGACCATGCGATGGCGTCGCTGAAGCGAGCAATGACATGGGATGAAGAAACTTACGGCCGCGAGTACGACCTTGATCTGTTTATGATCGTCGCGGTGAATGACTTCAATATGGGGGCAATGGAGAACAAAGGGCTAAATATCTTTAACTCTGCCGCTGTGCTGACTCACCCAAATACCGCCACCGATGCGGCGTTCCAAAACGTTGAAGGCATTGTGGCGCATGAATATTTTCATAACTGGTCCGGCAACCGCGTTACCTGCCGCGACTGGTTCCAGCTCTCTCTTAAAGAGGGCTTTACAGTTTTCCGCGATCAGTGCTTCTCAGCGGATACCAACTCTGCGCCTGTGAAGCGCATCCAAGACGTCTCGTTTTTCCGCACCGCTCAGTTTGCCGAAGATGCCGGCCCCACGGCACACCCCATCCGTCCAGACCACTTTATTGAAATCACCAATTTCTACACCCTAACGATTTATGAGAAAGGGGCAGAAGTGGTGCGTATGCTGCGCAATTTGCTGGGCTGGGAGGCATTCCGCCGCGGCTCGGATCTCTATTTCGAACGTTTTGATGGCCAAGCCGTAACGATTGAAGACTTCGTTGGCTGCATGGCCGAGGTGTCTGGCATTGATCTAGGCCAGTTTATGCGCTGGTACTCCCAGGCAGGCACGCCGGAAATTGATGCGCACGGCGAGTACGACTACGCCCACGCTGAGTATCATCTTACCCTGCGTCAGCGCACCCCAGCGACTCCAGGTCAGCCTGATAAGCACCCGCTGCATATTCCTGTGCGCATGGGCTTGGTGGGCACTAAATCGGGTCAGGATCTTACCCTGACGCTTGAGGGGGAGAAGCTCGGTAAAGACGCCGTTATTCACCTTACTGACGATGAGCAAACCTTTGTGTTCACCGATGTGGCAGAGGCGCCGGTTCCTTCACTGCTGCGTGATTTCTCTGCCCCTGTGAAGCTTCACTTCCCTTACTCACGGGAAGATCTCGCTTTCTTGTTAACCCACGATAGTGATGGCTTTAATCGTTGGGATGCCGGTCAGCGCTTGGCGATGCTGGCTCTGGACGATCTTATTGCTGCCCACCGCAACGGTGTAGAAAAGGTCATGGACAGCCGCGTTGTGGAAGCGTTTAGGGCGTTGCTGACCTCTTCCATGGACGATAAAGCGGTGCTGGCAGAAATGTTAACGCTGCCATCGGAAGCCTATATCGCCGAGCAGCAGCCGATTGTGGATGTGGACGCGATCCACGCCGCGCGTGAATTTGTGCGTCAATCACTGGCACTGGCGCTCCGTGATGAGTTCCTTAGCGTGTACAACGCTAATGTTACCGAAGAGCCGTATGCGCCGACTGCTGAACAAATTGCTCAGCGAAGCCTCAAAAATATTGCGCTGTCCTATCTAGTGTCCATTGAAGACGCAGAAAGCATCGCGCTGTGTGAAGCGCAGTTTGCGGCTAATCACAATATGACAGATGTGCGTCATGCGCTGACACTGCTAGTGCATAGCGACCGCGATGATTTGGCGACGCCAGCGCTAAAAGCATTTGGAGAAAAGTGGGCGCACGATCCGCTGGTGATGGATCAGTGGTTTACGATTCAAGTCACTCGCCCGCAGTCGGACGTACTGGAGCGCGTGCAGTATTTAATGCAGCACCCGGCGTTCTCAATGAAGAACCCCAACAAAGTGCGTGCACTGATTGGCGCATTTGCCCAGAACCGCGTGAACTTCCACCGGTTGGATGGCAAAGGCTATGCGTTGCTGGCAGACGTAGTGATTGAGCTGAACCGTCTGAACCCAGAAATTGCCGCGCGGCTCGTCACTCCGTTAACTCGCTGGCAGCGGTTTGATGAAGTACGCCAGCAGCTGATGCGTGCGGAGCTAGAGCGGATCAAGCAAGAGCCGCTATCGTCAAATGTATTTGAGGTCGTCGAGAAAGCGCTGGCCTAAGCTGATGCCAGCGAATTAACCATGGAAAGGGAAGGCGCCGGTGAAAGATTCACAGCAGCGTTATTTACTGATTATCAACGGTAAGTCTGCCGGAAATCCGGCGCTACGCGACGCCGTTGAAGCGCAACGTAAGGCAGGGATGCCCATCATCGTTCGCGCAACCTGGGAAGGCGGCGACGCCGCTGAATTTGCCGCCCAGGCGGTCGAATTAGGAGCCACCCGAGTCATTGCCTGCGGTGGCGATGGCACCGTCAACGAAGTCGTTAACGGGCTGATGCGCATTCCCCACGACCACCGGCCTGCGTTAGGGGTTGTGCCCTTGGGCAGTGCCAATGACTTTGCTAACTCGGTCGGTTTGCCGCTTGAGCCACAGGAAGCCTTAGCGGCCGCGGTGAGCTTCAGTGCCTCGCCAATTGACGTGATCCGAATGACTGCTGACGCTAATGGCGAACAGGAGTTGAGTTACTACGTCAACATGACCACTGGTGGCTTTGGGGCAGAAATTACTTCCTCCACGCCTAAAACGCTCAAGCGTATGTTGGGGGGTGGTGCCTATTCACTCATGGGGGCGCTCAAAGCCTGGCGGCATCGCAGCTATCGCGGCACCTTACATTGGAGTGATGACGAGCAGGCGGCTTCGCTGCTGCTGTTAGCCTTAGGGAATGGGCGTCAGTCGGGCGGGGGGCAGGTGCTGGCACCCAGAGCCAAATTAGATGATGGGCGCCTCGACGTGCTGTTGGTGAAGGATTTTCGCTCGGTGTTTGAGCTGCCCGCGTTGCTCGCTGAATTGCAACAGTTCCCCGTTGAAGGGCGCTATGTACGCTACTTCACAGCCAGCCAACTGACGGTCACTACCCAGCCTGACGACGACCCGTGGCCACTTACCTTAGATGGGGAAGCCAAGCGCTATGATCGTTTTAGTGCTGAGGTCGTGCCGCTGGCGCTCAAAGTATTGCTGCCTGAAGGCTGTACGCTGCTGTCTGCTAACGACCGCCATTGAACATATATTTAGCTGTAAGGAGCATCGCTCAATGACTAACCGAATTTGGATGCCTGTGCTGGCCAGCATGGCGCTGTTGCTCAGCGCATGCGGAGATAGCCAGGAAGAGGCCACGGTCGCTCCTGAGGAGTCACCTGCAACAACCGACCAAGCTAGCGAGCCTGCCGCAACGGCAGATGAGCCGCTTGCCGAACAGCCCGCTGAGCGCGAGAGCGACACCGATACCGCAGAAGAAGCCGCTCCCTCAGAGATGCCGTCGCCGAGTGAGGTAGAAGACGATATTGAGGCTAGCCAAGCGGCTGAAGAGCTAGAACAAGCGGAAGCCATACGTGAGGAAGGCACCGATACCAGCGCGGCGATGCCCGACGAAACACTGCAAGCTGATGCCGAGACGCTTGCAGCCGACCCTGAGGAAGCGCTGGATGAAGCCAGTGCCATGCCCGGTGAAACCACACGCTCTGATGTGGATGAGGTGATTGCTGAAACAGAGCGTCGTTTTGAAGAGGCGCAGCGTCAGCTTGAGCAACAGTACCAGGAAATTGAGCAGCAGACGCCTGAGCTTATGCCCATGGATAGCGATCCGATTGAGCCAAGTTGGGAGCGCGAGAGCAGCCTGCCTGATAGCCCTCAACAGGAAGGAGAGTTGGGAGCAAGGGACGTAGACGCATTAATTGAAGATACCGAGCGTCAGTTTGAAGAGGCTCAGCAGCGTCTCGAAGAGCAGTTTCAATCACTGGAGAGTGAGCAGCCCGCCCAAGGCTCGACACCAGAGAGTGATGATGAGTTAACCCGAGAAGAAAGTACGGAAGAGTCACCATAAAAAAAGCCCGCCTTTGGCGTAATGCCAGTCAGTTAAGCCTGACTGGCTTTTTACTCACCGCATATTTCTGTGGTCGTGCCCGGACAGCACGCGGGT